>JAGLHQ010000209.1 GCA_023143375.1 Planctomycetota bacterium | reverse complement strand
TTCGCTGGGATGACAATTGTGATTTGGTAAAGCGCATTTTTTTATTAGGATTGGTATTGGTGGTTCTCAGAGGTGTGACGATTACAATTTTTCGAACATTTTTTCCAGCAATTCCATCGGCATCCCTACTACATTGGTATACGACCCCTCGATTTTCGCCACAAATTCGTCGCTGCTGTCCTGTATTCCGTAGGCACCGGCCTTGCCTTTCCAGTTTTCGCTTTTGATATGGGCGGCGATCTGCTGATCGGAAAGCACCTTCGGATAGACAACCGTGGTATCTGTTTGTGCCATCTCGATCTTGTTTTCGATCCTGATCAGTGCCAGTGCTGTTACCACCTTGTGGGGCTTTGCGAATAGTGCCCGCGTTATCCGCTCGGCGTCGTCGGCGTCTTTGGCTTTGCCGATTATCTCACCATCCAGATCGACGATCGTATCGGCTCCTATCACCAGCCGTTCCGGATGCTGTATCGCCACACTTATCGCCTTGGCGAATGCGAGCTCTAGTGCATAGTGCTCCGAGTTTTTTCCCTCGGGCGAATACAGCGACTCATCGACCGCCGACGGTTTAACTTCAAAGTCATAGCCGGCTTTTTCGAGCAGCTCTTTTCGTCTTGGCGAGGCGGACGCCAGTATAAAAGACGGTTTTTTGCTTTCGTTCATTTTAGCCTTACATTGTAAACGATCTTATTGCAATAGGCTCGATACTCTTTTTCAAGTCTGTCGATATCTCCGGTGATATACAATTCAAAAAGTTTTGTCGAGACGTACCGGTTAAACCTTGCCGTCATCGGTACGTTCCTGTCGGCGGCGATCTCACTTAGCCGCTGATCTATCGGCCAGTCGCCCCGCAATGCTCCGTCCAGCAGTTTATGGAACCTGCCAAGCCGTTTGCCATAACCGTCTTCTCGTAAAAACCGCACCAGCCCGTACGATTGGCCGTAGAATGCAACCGTCGCATCGCTGTCATGGACAACCTGACCCGGGTTTAGAGCGATAAGATCTTTTAACCTGAGCATCTTGCCTGAAATGATAGATTGTTTTAACGATCCTAACCTGCCGCCGTTTAGCGTGGGTTCAAAAACGAAATTGCTGTTTACGTATTTGCTCTTTTCAAAAAGTGTCGCGATCCCTTCGTCAAGCCAACTGGGGAGGCGATATGCAAAATG
>JAGLHQ010000208.1 GCA_023143375.1 Planctomycetota bacterium | reverse complement strand
CCGATGTTGTACGATACGCACGCACCGTTGAGGTAATAGGCGCCTTTGGTTATTTTCAAATACATTTTGTAGTTCGCACCGGTAAATTCTTTTGTGAATTGTTCCCATTGCTGTCGGTTTTTAAAGAGATACACCGTCGAACGGGTTCGCACGTCTATCGGTTTTGACAGTTGCTGCTGATATGCCCGGTGTGCCGCTTCCATAAACGCAGGCACCTGCCGCAGCATCAGCGGGTCCATCAGTGTCGTATATACCTCGTAGTGTTTTGTCGTTATGACAATCCCTTGCCCGTGTCCGTTGTGCCAATTTTCAACATTCTTTACCGCAGGTAAGCCGCTAAGGTAATCGATCATACCTCTGCTGCTCGAAAGGCTTATGCCGGATTTATTAGGTATCAGCGGCTGTTCGTTCTCGATGCATCCGCCAACGCATAGCATTAAAAGAAACGCTGCGACAATCAGGGCAGCAAGTTTAAGAGCAGATCGGTTTGTAAGTTTATATCGCGTCAAAGTCGGCCCCGAAAATATCCGCGGTGAACAAATAAACTTCTGTTTTCGGATCCTTCCATGCGTCGTCGGCGAGCCCCGCCTTGTGCCCGCAGCAGTACGAAAGGAACTCTTCTTTGCTCCATCCGGTTTCCGTCGCCACCTGCGGCAGGAAACAGCCGCTCATGTACCCGTGTTTTATATAGATGCCGTCAACTCCAAGGCGCAGGCTAAGCGGATCGTCGGTTCTCTTAAGCTCGGACAACACAGATATTTCGATGTCGAGTTCGTCAAGTTCGTCCGGCGTAATAGAGTTACCCGCAAACCTCGAGTCCCCCGTGCTGGACGAAATGCCCATATCGTTAACAAGCTCGATAAGCGGCCTGTCGGAGACGAACTGGCCTATGCACCCGCGAAGCGCCTCGTTGTTTTTCAGCGTTACAAAACATCCGACATGTGCGTTAATCTCGTCGTCATCGGATCGAACCGTCGGCTTAGGCTGCTTGTTGATCGCAGCGGTGACACTGTCTTTGGCGACTTTCAGCAAAACTTGTTTTTGTTCTTCATTCATACATTAGCCTGTAAATATGTGGCCTACTTTTTTCATTATTAAAACGATCAGAGCAAGTAATATAATAACGACAATGGTGGCGATGTTGAAATATTTTTCGATCAGCCGGCGAGCTTTTTCGCCTAGCAGGTAGAAAAGCAGTCCCTCGCTGCCGAATCGTATTGTCCGAAAGACTACGCTTATGCCGATAAACTTGACCAGCGAGACCTCGGCCATTCCGCCAAGCCAGCTGAAAAGCATATACGGTACCGGAGTAAGTGCGGAGATAGCGATCGCCCAGAAATCATATTTTTGATAAAGCTCGAGTGCCTGCTGTACCTTGGTACCCATATGGATCGGTCCTACGCTTAACTGCTCGAAAAAATGCACAACCCTTTCCGGGCCTATCGCCAGTCCCAGAGAAAATGCGATTGTTCCGCCCAGAACAGAGAAAAACGAACAGGTCAGGCCGTATTTTATGCCATTCTTTGGTTTACCCAGACAAAGACCAATGACTAATACATCGGCTGGTATCGGTACGCATACAGGCTCGGTTATCGAAAGCAAAATAAGAGCCAAAACGCCAAATCGCGTATCCGCCCAGTGGACCACCCAGTTGTAAAGATGCTTGTGCCAGTGCCACCACGCTATCTTTTGTTCATTGTCCATATCCGTCCTTTACGCATAATAATTGAAGGTAAATGATAATTGGTTATACATCGGATGTCAAGCAAACCCTGGACACTATTATACTGGACCAAACCGGAATTATTTCCTTGAACTTTCTATCAGACTACCGATAATTGCATTCACGAACAATATCTTATTGAAAGGATACAAAAATGAGGATCGTAAGAACAATTGTTTTGTCCATCGTTTTACTGATTATTTCAACTCTGACCCTGACCGGATGCGGAGAAGGTGACGCAGTTACCGCTGCCGACAAACGACAGAACATAATGGACATGCACGACGCTGCCTTGCAGGAACTTTACGAAAAGAGGCCCGAGACCAAAAAAATGATACGGAGCGCTCCCGGCTATGCGGTCTTTAGCAATATAAATGTCAATGTCATTTTCGTAAGCGCAGCCGGCGGCAGCGGCGTCGCAGTAGATTCATCTGGCAAAAACACGTACATGAAAATGGCACAGATAGGCGTCGGCCTTGGCTTAGGAGTTAAGGACTTCCGTGCGATCTTTATCTTCGAGAACGACACTGCTTTCGATAAATTCGTGAGCAAAGGTTGGGAGTTCGAGGCGCAGGCAGACGCTGCCGCAAAGTCCGGCGAAAAGGGCGGAGCAGCTTCCGGAGCAGCCTCCTTTCAGGACTTCAAGATCTACAAGATCACAAAGTCAGGCGTAGCACTGCAGGCAACCATCGCAGGAACAAAATACTGGAAAAACGCAGAGCTAAACTAACATGGAACAATTTACGAGCATAGACGATAAGCTTCTTGTAAGGGCGCCTGCCAAGATAAATTTAAGTTTGCTCATCGCCGGCAAGCGACCCGACGGTTTTCACGAGATCGAGACCGTCATGGCAAAGGTCGATCTTTACGACGAGTTGCTCTTTGAAAAAACCGACCATGGCGGCATCGTTATTGCTTGCGAAGGAAAGTATAAAGTTAGCGATGATAAGGACAATTTAGTCTACAAAGCGGCTGAGATTCTCTGCGACTCTGAAAAAATAAACCCGGATATAAAAATAACAGTCAAAAAAAATATACCTATAGGTGCCGGCCTTGGCGGTGGAAGTTCAGACGCCGCGGCAACGCTTTTAGGCCTCAATAAATTTTTAGATTTGAAGCTTTCGGACGAAAAACTGCACACTCTCGCAGCTTTGCTCGGAAGCGATATGAATTTCTTTTTAGGCTCTCCGCTGGCATTTTGCACCGGAAGGGGGGAAAAAATTGAAAAAATTGAAAAAA
>JAGLHQ010000207.1 GCA_023143375.1 Planctomycetota bacterium | reverse complement strand
ACACATGCTATGAGATGGCATACCGTTCACGGAACAAGAGGCATCGGACATATCTATCAAGGCCGTTACAAAAGCTTTCCTATCCAACACAATTGGCACTACCTGAAAACTATGCGATATATCGAAAACAACCCCGTCCGAGCCGGCCTTGCCGAAAGCGCTGCACAGTGGCAATGGTCAAGCTATGCTTGCAGACTTAATGTCCCGAAACCGTTTGAACTAAACGCAGGGCCGGTGACGATACCGGAAAAATGGGCGGAGATAGTTAATGCTGATATAACGGAAAAAGATAATAGTCAAATGGAAAATTGTATAAAAAGGGGCTGTCCGTACGGCGAAAAAGACTGGACGATCAAAACCGCAAAAGACCTGAATCTGGAATCAACTTTGAGAAAAAGAGGAAGGCCAAGGAAACTTACATGAGTACACAGACTGCCAATAATACCAATTTTTAACTTCCGTGTTCCCATAATATTTTGCAATTACAATGTGCTCAAAAGTACTAGAAGAAACCGTTCTAGCTATTGATTCAGGCAAACGCAACAGTGTATTTTGCAAACTGGACACAAGTTCCCCAAAATCCTAATATTTCATTGTCCAGCCAAACTTCCGGCAAGCCGTACAATATTGCTCTTTTCGCCCGGCCTAAGATTCGCCCCTTTCGCCCCAAGCACGATATTAGCACGCACCCTAAAGCCTTCATCGGACAAAAGCGATGCGACCTCATCTTCGCCCCAGCTATAACCGATGCTGTTTAGCTGCCAAACGCTCCACGCTCGCAAATTATCGTTACTGCTTAGCAAACCTTCCTTAAGCAGCTCAGCCGAGTCTTTCGTAAAAAAATTTGGCAATTGCCAATAGCCAACTCTTCGTCTCGGTTCTACCAAAGCCACTATCTCCGCCAACACATCCTCGCAAAGCTCCCTGTCGCCGTATAGCCCCCCAAGACTGTCAAATAAATGCAGCATTCTATCAATGCTCATCTCGACATCGCTGCATTCTTTAGCCTTACTCCAGTATGCCTTCAAAACCTTTGCCCCGTCCCTTCGCGGCAGCAAAGATATCGACTCATAAAACTCATGCGACATGTTGAAACTTTTAAAATCCTTTCTTTCAATATATTCTATCAAATACTTCACGCCCTGTTCAGGGGCAGCAACAGTACATAGGCCCGCAAGCATATTTTCTGCACGAATAGTCCTTTGCGCATAAGACTTATCCTGATTTTCCATTCGCCATCTTTCAAAGCCGTCATACTCGTCGCTGCCGACCTCTTTTATTTTTTCGTCCCACAGATTTAGAAGTTTATCGCTTACCTTTGCATCGCCCGCTTTTGCCCGCTCCAACAACGCTCTTTCCGACTCCGGCCTTTCCATGCGGTCTACCAGTATCTCTAACGTATCTCTGCCGCTGTTCTTTAATAACAAACAAATATCCCCATCGTCAAAAGAGCTTGTTCTTTTCCAGAGTGATTTGTAATCAGATATTTTTTCTTTCGATCCCATGGAACGAGGTTTCATCGCGTTCGGATCATTTGAAAAGGAATTCATTGCAGCAGACATCATAAGAAAAGGGTTCATGGCAAACTCTCTTTGCTTAAGTTCATCTAAAACACCGCCAAGATCCTCTGCCCTTAACAAAGTCACAAATCTGCAGGCATCTTCCTTTGTCAGTTCCGGATCATCGAGTCTTGCTAATAACTTTTGATAAGTTTCTTCGTTGGCCTCATAAACTTCATGTTCCTTTTTAGGGCGCGGCCTGACGTAGTCCCTTATGATCGCAGCAGACTTTGGCACAGCAAAAATAAATGCCACACAATAAATCGCCATAAATATCAGCATCAAACAAAAACATCTGCCTCGCAAAGTTGCTCCGTCCTGCCCGACGGAAAAATATCTTTTGAAAAAGAACGCATCGCTTTTTCTAAACGATATCACCAAAACCGTTACAGCAAATCCTATCATAGGGAAATAGCACCAATAACGATACCCGGCAAGAAACATCGCAGGCACCGCCCAGAAAACCACCGATATGAGAATACACACAAGCCTGTTTTTGCTTAGCCATCGGCTAAGCCCGCAGAGCACAAAAGCGCCTAGCCGAAAATTCCACAACCGCCACAAACGTTCTTTCTTAACGTTGACAGCCCCGATACCTTTCAGCACCAATAAAGCGGCTATTGGGCCAAACATGAAACCCGTCAGCAAAACCCAATCGTCAAAAAAACTGCCCATCCCCACACCAGGACGAAACGCATCAATGAAAGTGTAATGGCAGCATGTACTAAAACCTATTATCTCCTGAAGATACATAAACTGCGAACCAACGAAAAAGCAAATCCCGCAGAATAAGAAAACGACAAAACTTCCAAAGCCAATTCCAGACTGTTTTAAAAACGAACCCTTTAGTGAAAATGGCAACGCGAGCAGGGCCAGAAATCCAAGAGCGATAAACATCTTCCAGCTATACGCGAGCACAGGAAGAACAACATACTCTTGCTGCTTGAAATCGTCTTTCGACGGGTTTTTTTTAATATCTTCCGGCTTTGGGCGATAATTCATCGCACAAAGCTCAAGCCTGTTTTGGTCAAGCCGCTCCTTGGAAACATTCGACCTCTGCAACTCAAGCAACTGCGGACTGTCCCGCCTGCCGAATCCGCCAAACTGCTGACCCCTCGGATTTATCGGAAAACGAGCATATCCCTTTAAACCCGACTGGGTTCTGCCCATAAGCCCTTTTACAGCATCGTCGATGGCAACCGCAAGCTTTTCGTCATCCTCTGCAAACGCAACAGAAGCTCTAACGATCATCTTCGAAACAAGTTTCCTGCCGAAATAATTGTATGTACCCGCAAAGTCCAGGTAGCCCGAAAAACTTACCCCAAGCTTTTCTTCCTCAGCCGCTATCGCCAGCCGTTGTTTATATTTCTCCGCAGGCATTGCAATCAGCGGGCTTCTGTTACCAGAATGCAATTCGTCGAGAACTTCTTCAAGGCCTGCGTTGTTTCGAAAGAGCGTATAGGCCTTAAGATAGTGATAATTTGCGTTGTCCGGATTTAGATCGACAACCCTCTCAGCCAGCATAAGGGCCAAGCTAAGGTCAAGCCCTTCTTCATAACGCGAATACATAAGCAGATCGTCGGCAAGCCTGAAAGCGAAATACTCGTTATCAGGATACGCCAACACCCCCTCGCTCAACATCTCCATGCGATCATAAGGCTCGTAGCTGTTAAGTATCAACTCAAGCATCAACGCTTCTTCGGGAAAATTACGAACCGTCGACGAGCTGATCAGAGGTTTTTTGTATCGGAGATGATCTCTGTACTCAAAATGACGGTGTACAGATGAATACTGCTGCCATATCAGGCCAAGGTCTTCTTTGTGCAAAAGACCCAAACCAACACAACCGACAAGCAAAAGAAAAATGATAATCGCCCTAAGCTTCACATCCATGCTCCGGAAAACCACAGCCGAAAACGCTCTCTATACATATTCTCCCATACGATGCAAACACAGCAATTGTTTGCCTTATTTAACCAATGTTAAAAGTTGTTAGTTTAGGCGGCCCCAGCCAAAACCCTAACCGGCCATAGGCTGTCTCAATAATATCTCTGTGGCTGAAAAAAAGCAAACCAAACCTTTTTCTACAAGTACAACTTGCTTACCTTAACCAAGTCAAATCTGTGAAATCGGCGGTTCCATTCAGTTTTCGTTGGCTTTGCATTGCCATTGGTATTGTGCTGACCACTGTTTGTCTGTTGTTATTGTCAGCTTGCCTGATGCGCTGTGATCGGGTTTTATGAATCCTGTTACGTACACGATTCCGTTTTCGATCGAGCTATCGTCCGTGCTTTCTGCATAAGTCTCTTTGGCGTAATTTCCCTTTGTGATGAAATATAGCTGTGTTTTGTCTTTCTTGCGTTGGTCGTTTCTGTAAACAACATCTACATCGATATTTCCTGAAAAAGCTGCGTCACAGGTATAATGCTTCCGGTCGTGCGAATAGCTGCAATACCATGATCCGTTAACTCTGCCATCGTCCAGAAACTCCAGAGTCATTGCGCCTCGATCCTGGCCGTCGCGAGATACTTCAGCTTCCAGCACGAATGCCTCGTTAAGTTCCAGCTTTGGCCGCTTCGGCAATTCGATGACCGCATCCGGACCAAGCAGCCGATCTTCATCGTGCCAAGGTTTTCTATAATTGCCGCCCTTAGAGCCCGGCGGCACCGAAACACTGACGAACGAAGATACTTGCGTAAAATACAATACCGCGACTATGGCGATACCGATCAGCACTACAAGAGCAATAAACCCGCGACGGTGTTGCCGATCTGTTTTACATATCATAGCCTTGCCCTTTTCAGAACATTCTTTCTCTGTGAATCTTCAAGTTCTCAATGGCTGAAAAAAACGTTACAATTTACACCGTTTATTATCTGCGAAAACAGTAATTAATCATAACAATAAATAATTTGAATTTTAATATTTTCTAATACCAATCCTAATAAAAAAATGCGCTTTACCGAATCACAATTGTCATCCCAGCGAAAGTCTTAGATGCCTTAGGTGCTGGGATCCATTGTTACGGCGTAGAAATGGATCCCAAATCAAGTTTGGGATGACAAACTGTATTCACTGACGCGCAATTTTTAATGCGAACTGGTATAATTCGTGTTTTGTCTCTCTATTTCTGTCGCAGTTTCCGCCTTCTGTATTTACTTTTCTTTGCTTTCTTTCGGCCCTTAACGGAGTTGAACCTTGTTCTTGCGTTTACCAGCGGTTCCGATGGAGCCAGGTTAAGCTGTCTTGAAGGTACGTTGACCGCTGCGATCTTAACCTTCATCGGCTGTCCAAGGTGAACGCTCTTGCCCGAGTGAACACCGACGACTGCCTGTGCCTTATCGTTATACTTCCACTCGTCCATGCCAAGATCGCCAAAATCTATCAGCCCTTCGATGCCGAACTTCTGGCACTGTACAAAAATCCCAAAGCTGGTTAGCCCTGACACAACACAGTTAAGCTCTTCGCCGATGCGTTCGCTAAGCATCTGTAATATAAGCGCACTCTTCAAGTCGCGCTCGGCGTCTGCGGAGTTCTGCTCGGTAAACGTAATATGCTTGCCGATCTCGTTTAGATGCGTATCGGGCAGGACCTCTTCCAGACCGATCTTGTTCAAGTTCCCCTGCACGTAACACTGCAATAGCCGATGAATAAGCAGGTCGGCATATCGCCGTATCGGGCTTGTAAAGTGGCAGTAGTGACCGCTGGCAAGAGCGAAGTGTCCGATGTGCAGTGGTGCGTACTCCGCCCGCTGCAGGCTCCGCAGGATAAACCGGTTAACAGCGAACGAGTGCTGCGTGCCCTTTACCGATTCCAACAGATCCTGTATAACTTTTCTGTCGAGAGTTCGCGGTATCTTGTATCCGCATATCTTCACGAATCCGTGAAGCTGTTTCAGGCTCTTTAGCTCCGGGTCCGGATGTACGCGGCGCATAAACGGAACCGTAAACCTGTCCAGCAGCGATGCCGCCGCCTCGTTGGCTTCGACCATGAACATCTCGATGATCGTATGAGGATAGCAATCGTCCGCCAGCTCGGCGTCGATTACCTTGCCATCGTCGTCGTATATCAGCTCGGTCTCAAGCAGGTCCAGATGCAGCATCCCGTTCCTAATACGACGGTTCTCGATCGCCCGCGCAAGCGTATCCATGTCTTTTATCAGCGCCACAACATCGCCCGGGAAATCGGCTGCCTTGCCGTGCAGTATGTCGTCGGCTTGCGTGTAGGTCAGCCGGGCCTTTGACTTTATCAGGCTGTTGGCAAACTCGGTTCCGAGGACGTGGCCTTTTTTGTCATAAGTTATGTACGCGGTTTTCGCAAACCGAAGCTGCCCCGGCTGAAGCGAGCAGATGCCGTTGCTGAGAATCTCCGGCAGCATCGGGACAACCTTCTTAGGAAGGTAGGTGCTGTTGCCGCGATCCTGCGCCTCTTTATCCAGCGGCGAATCCATCGGGATAAACGTGCTGACGTCGGCGATGTGTACGCCCAAAATCCAGTTGCCGTCTTTGGTTTTCTTTAGGCTTATCGCGTCGTCAAAATCCTTCGCGTCGGGCGGATCGATTGTGATGATCGTATCGGCGGTGACGTCGGCCCTGCCGGCGGCGCTGGTGGGGTCGAAGCCCTCCGATGCGGCCCGGGCCTGCTCGGTACATGATCTGGGGAACGCGTCCGGCAGATGGAACTGTCTGCAAACCGAAAGCGTTTCAGCTTCGTACAAACCCGCTTCGCCGAGAACCTCGGTTATCACCCCGCGTGCCATCTGTCCATCGGATGGGTAGGTGATTATTTCGACGACGACCTTGTCATCTTCGGCGGCGCCTTTTGCGGTGACGTCATCTACGACGACTCGGGTGGTAACCCTTTTTCCATCAGGAATTACGATCCAGTCGCCGGTGATGCGTTTTAAGGTCCCGACGATCTGCTTGTCGGCGCGTTCGGTGATCTCAAGGATGATGCCTTCGTAGCGGGCTCGGCCCTGGCGGAACCCTTTTTTGAATGAGCGAGCGATCACCTTATCGCCGGTGATCAGGTCGGCGGCGTAACCGGGTGGTATGAACAGGTCGCCGTCAGCGTTGGGGCTGTCGGGGATGACGAACCCAAAACCCTTTGGGTTGCCGCGGAAAGTGCCTGTAACTCGTTCTGGCATAGAGGGTAATGATAGTATGCGGCCCGACAGGTCGACCTTATTTTGGCGGTCGAGCTGCTTTAGGGCGACGCGGAAATCGATGTAAGTTTTGTCGGTAACGCCGAGGGATTTTGCGACGGCGGAGATCTTTCGCGGGGTGTAGTCCGGCCTGTTTAAGAGCCTAAGTATCTGTTCTTTAAAGACTTCTGTCATTACATTTCCGTTTTCTAAAAATCGCCATAACTACCTTTTATCGACTGTTATAACGTTTTAGCTACAACTAAACTGCCTTTATAGCGGACAGCGGGCAGGATGGCTTTGCCATCGCCAGCCGTGGGCTGGTTTGGGTTTTGGCCGGGGGTGGATTATTAGATATTAACAGATTGCAGAGGTCGGAAAAAGGGAAAAAGAAAAGCCCAGACCAATTTACGCCGGTAGACTAATTGGTGCTGGATAAATATGCGGGACAGGTAGGTTCCCTTTAATTTACCTCGATTTCAAATGTGCCTTAAGTCGTCGTGCAGCAAAACTTACCAAAAAAAGGGCTGACCCCTATCTACTACGTTAATAAATCGAAATAAGGTTTTACGAATAAACGACTTTTGTTTAAAATATACTTTACAGCATGGATCAGCAGGTGTAAATAGAAAATATAAGGTTCTCGCATTACTGGATGAATTGTGATATATTAACTTATCATTCAGGAGAAAAAAAATGAAGGCGCAAAGCATTATAGTTGCAGTAATAATTGTCCTTGCAGCCGTTTTTCTCGGTTACCGGTTATTCTATCAGGATGTGCAAAAGGACCATAAGGAGATCGATGTCGAGAAAATGATCGGTTCTGAAGAAGAAACCCATAAAAGCACTTCAGGAGAGCCTGAAACAACCGCCGAGCCGACAATCATTTTAGCGGTTCACCCCTACGCCTCGCCGGTTGAGATGGCGAGGAATTACACCCCATTGCTTAAGCACTTACGTGAACGCACAGGCAGGGCTTTTAGACTGGTCGTCTCTCAAAGCTATGAAACTCATATCGCATGTATTGGCGCTAATGAAGTAGACATTGCGCTTGTGGGACCGTCTCCTTATGTGACGATGTCCGAACAATTCGGAAAAAAAAGACTTTTATGCTGTTTCGAGGTGAACGGTTCACCTGATTTCCAAGGATATATCATTACCAGAAAAGACTCTCCGGCAACCAGCCTGACAGATCTTCAAGGCAAGAGTTTCGCATCGAGCAGCAGGAGTTCGACGATGAGTTATGTGGTTCCTCGCTACATGTTCATTGAGGCCGGCGTACCGTTTCCCGATGCGCAATTACGGCTCGTGGGTAGTCACAACAATATCTGCCTGAATATATTGGCCGGCGATGTTTACGCCGGGGGCGTCAGAGAAAAAACGTATCAAAAGTATAAGGATCGCAATTTGAAGGTCATAGCTATCTCACCTAAGGTGACGGAGCATTCTTTTGTTGCTGCTGACAGACTGGATGACGCGACATATGCTCAAATCAAACAAGCGATGATAAATATCAAAAGCAAGAAAGAAATTGAAATAATCCTAAAGCCGATTAAGTCTACGATGACCGGATTGTTGGCTATCGAAGACAAGGACTACGATCAGTTAAGGATTATGATGGCAATTGTCAGCGAAGATGAAAGACGCCAGGCTGAAGGGGGGAAGCAGGCAGAATGAAACGTGTTTTCTATGTTTTTGCTATTTTTATTTTCATCTCCTTTATAGTGATCGGCTCTATCCTAAACTATCTGGCTCACTCATATATGGAGCAAGCCACAGAGGTCGAAGTTGAACGTGATTTGAAAATATTAGCGACCATCACTAAAGGTACATTGGCCAGCAATGATTATGAACGCGTTGAAGAGCAGGTGTTTTTGTGGGGAGAATTGGAGCCACATGTAGTTTCTTTTGAAGTCATCATCGATGGTGATATTGATCTAATTAAGTTCGCTCGCGAAATTCAGACTTCAAGTATTTTACATCTTACCCATACCGCATGCTTGCCCAGTGGGCGCATTATCACCTTTTCAATTGAATATGACTTGTCGGATCAAGACAAAAAGGCTGCTGTCATTAGTGTTGTTTTTCTGTCTACGAGTTGTTGTATCGCAGCAGTTTTCATCTTTTTGCTTTGGAGGATACTACAGAACCTGGCATTTATACCGCTGAATCGTGAAATCGCCGAGCGCAAGCGGGCCGAGGAGGAGGTTCTGGCAAAAGGGGAGCAGCTTCGGGCCTCTAACCAGCAATTGATATCCAGTGAACAACAACTAAGAGCTTCCAACCAGCAACTGTTGGCATCTGAGCAGCAACTAAAGGCTTCCAATCAGCAACTGTTGTCATCAGAGCAGCAACTAAAGGCATCCAATCAACAACTGCTGGCTAATGAGCAGGAACGCGAAAAACTTCTAAACACTTTAGAGGCCAAAAATGAAGAATTGCAGGGCATTGTCTTTATTGCCACTCACGATCTTAAAAGCCCGTTAGTGAATATTAACGGTTTTAGTGCGATACTTAATCAAAACTGTAAAGATGTTACAGATATATTGAAAGGTCTCGATCTCGACGATGAGGT
>JAGLHQ010000206.1 GCA_023143375.1 Planctomycetota bacterium | reverse complement strand
GGCGGCATAACAGTTGAAAACGGAGGAACATTCTCCTGCTCCACGGGAGGAACAACAATAACAATAGATGATGCTGATACAATGACAGTAAATTCCGGAGGGCACTTCGAATTACAGGGAGCCTTGGCTAATCTTATAGTACTACAATCCGATACGACATCTGCCTGGAGCCTAGTGATGAACGGGACATACGACTTGGCTTACATAAACGTAAGCTATTCAGATGCCTCAGGCGGAAGGACAATATACGCTGTAAACACGACAGACGGAGGAAACAACACAAACTGGATATTTACGGGCGCCGCTATTACATGGCTTGGCCTGGAATCATCAGACTGGAACACCGCGGGAAACTGGGATTTAGACAGAACGCCCACAAACGCCGATGACGTTGTAATAAATCTTACAGGAACAATTAATCTATCTGCTTCAACGATAATCAATTCTTTAACACTCGGTAACGAAGGCGGCACAACAAGCCCTGTTGTTACGTTCACTTATGACGGTATCGCTGACGGCGCCTTAATCATAGATGACGGGAACCTTACTGTTCACACGGGAGCGAATATCACTCATTCTGCCGGAACTACTGCTGTTATTGGAACAGTTAATCTTGATATCCAGACAGGTAACGCGACTATTAACGGTACCATCAACGTAGACTCCAAAGGCTACCAGCACTCCGAAGGAACAGGAGCGGGAACTAATGGTAATCGAGCCGGAGGCGCCGGATATGGAGGTGACGGCGGCGACGGAAATGCCGGCGCCGGCGGTTCCGCGTACGGTTCTATTACAGCGCCAACTAATATCGGAAGCGGAGGAGGAGATTATGGTACAGGCGGCGCTGGCGGAGGCGCTATCAAGCTGACTATCATCGGAACCACTACTATAGCGGGAACCATATCCTCGAATGGAGGAAACGGCGCGGATAATGCAGGCGGCGGTTCAGGAGGAAGTGTTTATATTACGACAGGTACTCTTGACGGAGCGGGAACGATTACCGCAAATGGAGGAACCGGCGAGGATTCTTACGCCGGCGGAGGATCCGGAGGAAGAATAGCCGTTTATTATACAACCGACAATTCCTCGGTTACGTCCGAGGCGTATGGGGGGCTCGCGGGATCTTCAACCTTCCGCATGGGAGGAGCCGGAACCATCTATACAAAATCCGCCGCCCAAGGTAACGGAGCCCTTACGATAGATAACAATAGTCAGGACAGCCTGGCGGACAGTTACATCGGCAGGACTCCGATAGACGAGACAATTATCTTTGATACTCTTACTATCCAGAATTACGGCAATCTGGAAATAGGTTCTTCCGCCAATATTAACTATACTACCCTTGACTGGTCAACCAAAGGAACGATAACCGATACAGGGGGAACATTCGCTTTATTGAGCGGAGGAGGACCTCTAATTGTTCCGGCGACATCAAGGCTTTACGCTTACACCACAAGAACCCACAGCAGTTCTACCGTAAACGGATACATGGAAGTAAGACATGCCATTACCACAGCGGGTGATTTTACTATCGGAGCGGCAGGAACCTTAACAAGCGAATACAATACAACGGTCAAGCAATACGTAATTAACATTACAGCCGCTAACTTCAATATGGCCTCAGGCGGCGCCATCACCGTAAACGCCAAAGGCTATCAGCATTCCGAAGGCTCAGGGGCGGGAACTAATGGTAATCGTGCCGGAGGCGCCGGATATGGCGGAGACGGCGGCGACGGAAATGGAGGCTCCGGCGGAGGGGTGTATGGATCGATTACAGAACCGACTGATCTTGGAAGCGGAGGAGGAGATTATGGCATGGGCGGCGCCGGCGGAGGCGCTGTTAAACTGACTATCACCGGAACCACCACTATAGCCGGAACCATATCCTCGAACGGAGGAAACGGCGGGGATAACGCCGGCGGCGGTTCGGGAGGAAGCGTTTATATTATTACGGATACTCTTGACGGAGCGGGAAC
>JAGLHQ010000205.1 GCA_023143375.1 Planctomycetota bacterium | reverse complement strand
AACCTCTTATCTAGTCATGACCCTATTTTTATTGGTATTACTTATTATTGCGATATTTAGATTTTGTGACCAAGACTTTAGTTCCTTTCAATATAACAATGAAGAAATCAGATTGAGATATCATAACCGTTTAAAACCTGTTGTTTTGAATTGGTCAGATATTCAGAGTATTAGTCTTGATAAGGGTACAAAACCCATAAAGCATTCACTTGTTATACAGTGTATGGATGGTAAGCTTTATAAAAGCAACTTCAATAAAACAGCTTCTGATGCTCAGTTAATGGAAACCGCTTTAATTCAATTGAAAGAAGCAAAAGAAAACTGGGGCACTACTGTCTTGCGAAAAAATTAATCAGTACAGGCAAACTAAGAAACTATGAACGCGCAACTAAAGACCCCGGGTACAACTTAAAGACACCGTACAAATTAAAGACACCGGGTGTCGTTTCGTTACAATAGGCAATTTAAGCATCCAAATCAGCTTTTAGCTCCCTAAAAAGTTAGCTAAATATCCAACTTTCTCCTTGAATCCCATAAATTTTATGGTATAATGCAGTCCGACCAAGCACGGTCAAGACAGGTCAGCAGACCAAGGAGATCATATCTCGCCAGCAGGCAGTTCTTTAAAATCTTAATACCCCCTTCGCTGCGTCCTTCGCGTTCGTGTTGAGCGAAGCGAAATCCGCCTTTGGAGGACGATAAGAAATTGATTAAATCATAGGTGTTAAGGCTCAAAGCCAAAATGCAAAAGTATGCAAAACAAACCCAATTTGCTAATTACAAAATCGCCGTAAGCCAAGCAATGATAATGAATTAAGGAAATAGCCAAAAAACGCCAAAAAAAACAAACCCAATTTGCTATTTCAGACGCAAACAAAGAAACCGTCACTCGTTACAATAGGCAATTGGGGCGGGAATCGACACTGACCACTGGCAACGTTCTGCCGAAAGCAGCTTGCAGATGTCCCCGCTTTTGTACACCTGTTTCTAGCCTCACAAGTATCACGAATATTAACGAATATTGCCTTTCAAGGCCGATAAGGCTGTATAAAGGTCTGTGGAAGTCCTCTATTAGTTGTTATGGGATAAAGATTTATGCTTGACATATTCAAACAGATAGAATTAACGGCCCTGTATTTTGCCCCTAAGGCACTTTGCATACCGGGACTGATGTGCCTGGCAGCCGGCCTTTGCCTTTGGCTTGGCGGGCTGCGATGGAAGTCGATGACAGCAGCACTTGCAGGGGTTATTGCAGGCGGATCGGGTGCATTCTTTGTCTTTAACGGGCACATGGCAGCTACGATAGTGTGCGCACTTTTGGCAGCGATATTGGCGATCGTTTTCCGCAAGGCGGTAATCGTAATGATAGGTGCAATGCTGATAGCTTCGATAATCCTGATAATGCCGGCGTTTACAACACAAACTGACAGCGCAGACTGGCCTATAGAAAACACCGAAACCGCCATGGGCATCAAGACCAGCATCTCGACGACCAGAACGATCATGGTGTATTTGTGCGAAAAGATCGCAAAAGCCATAAAAGAGACATCGACCAAAAACTTCACAACCGCACTGGTCACCGGCCTGATCATTGCAGTGATCGGATACTTCCTGCCGAGCCTTATAGGAGCGATAACTTTCTCGGTGACCGGGACATGCATAGTGTTTATTGGAATGATACTTTTGCTGCTGTTTAAAGGAGCCAATCCGATCAGCAACATTTATAGCAATACGAACATATACACACCTGTATTTTTAAGCATGGTCGTTTTCGGGACGATATGCGAGCTTGTAATATGTTCACCGTTTAAGGCTAAAACCTATAAAAAAGCTGACAAAAAAATAGAAGATAACGGAGAAGCAAAATGATAAGTATCCCTATTCTTGCAGAAGCGGCGGCTACCGAAATACAAGATGTTCAGATCGTACCTATCGACCAGATATGGTTACAAATAACTTCCCTCACATGGCTGCAGGCAGTACTGGCGATATCATTCGGCATAGTCTACCTGATGTATGGATGGAGAATCTTCAGGGTACTGGTCGTTATCTGCTTCGCACTTATAGGAATGTTCATCGGGATCAAACTCGGCACAATGGCAGGCAGTGCAATATGGGGAGGTGTCGCAGGACTAATACTACTTTCAGTAATGTCAATGCCATTAATGAAATGGTGCGTGTGCATTCTAGGTGCCGCAGCTGGGGGCATACTTACCGCGGGCCTATGGTACGCATTCGAGCTGCCGCAGATGTATATTTGGGCAGGAGCTACCGTAGGCGTCGTTGCCGGCGGAATGATCTCGTTCATCATCCTTAAGGCCTCTGTTATGCTGTTTACAAGCCTCGGCGGAAGTGCAATAACAGTAATAGGCATACTGGCGCTTCTGCACCTTTATGAAAAAATCCAGGTTCCTGTTACAACTCACATACACGACATGGTCCACAATCAAAATTGGTTCCTGCCGGTTGCATTAATGGTGCCGACGCTGCTAGGGATCGTACTGCAAAACAAGTTCATAAAGCATTCGCAAAAATGGGAACTGTAGTCAAAACGCAAACAAACAGAAAAGAATTAAAAAAAAGGCATGGCAGCAAGAAACCGCCATGCCTTCGTGAATTAATCATTGTCTGGTTATCTAGGTGTCGTCGCATCTGCCTCATTTGAATAGGCCGAGTCGCCAGATGCATTCGTGGCTCGAACACGGTAATAATAAAGCGTGCCCTTCCTGACAGTCGTGTCAATGTAGGACGTTACATCCTGACCGACCGTATCGATCTGCGCGAAAGCAGTGTTTACCCGCTTCGAACGCTCGATCTTGAAGCCCGTTTCATCGGTGGCGTTATCTGTCCAGCTCAAGTCAATCCTGGTTATAGTAATGGCTGTTGCCGACAGACCGCTTGGAGCGGCTGGGACCGCAGGTGCAGGACCCGTTGAGACAACCAGATCAACCGATGAACCGGCAGGTACGCTGGCACCGCCTGTTGGGTTCTGGCTGATCACGTCACCGGCAGGTACTGTTTCGCTTGATTCCGTGGTCACAGTTCCAACAACAAGCCCGGCTGTGACTATATCCGATTCGGCAGTTGCCTGTGAAAGGCCAACTACATCCGGAACAGTTACAGGAGCCAGTCCAAGTGAAACTTCGATGTCAACCGATGAACCGATCTCAACAGATGTGCTGCCAACCGGATTTTGACTGATGACATCGCCTGCGGGAACCGAACCGCTGTAAGCAGTTGTTACCGTACCGACTACCAAACCTGCTGCAACGATGTCGCTTTCAGCAGTTGCCTGTGCAAGACCAACGACATCAGGAACATTCACATTTGCAACATTCGAAGCTGTTACCGTGGTTTTGCCGGCATTGCTAACGTCGTAGTCAACATTGACCGTGCCCCCGCCGTCATAACCGGTAATCCAGCCGCTGCCGATGTATGTATTTATGGTTGCCGTGGCATCGCCGTTGACTATCAGCGTACCGTCGGTAATGTCCATCGCAGCGTCGCTTTTCATAGTGAACGCGCCTGCACTGATAGTACCGCCGTCGAGAAATACACTACCTGTACTTGTGCCTAGAGCACTTGCATCCCAAGAAATTCCGAATGTACTGCCAATCGTAATTGAACCGCCGGTCATGTCTATGGTACCGGCGCCGTTGAATCCGACCAACAGATTACCACCTATGTCGGCTGTGCCGGAACTGATGGTAAATGTGCCATTGTTAACGGCGCCATAGCCAAGTATCAGCCACCCGCCATCTGTAAGAGAGCCGCCGGTCATATCTACGCTATCAGCCGTGCTGCCAAAGTCGCCGACAACCATATTTGCCGCCAAAGCGGTTGTGCTTGAATCGATGATCGGACCGCTTATAGAGACGTTCCTGATAGCGGCCTTATCAAGACTGTTCGGAACTGCTCCGCCGCTCCAGTTGGCAGAATTACGCCATAACCTGTCGGCGCCGCCATTGGTCCAGTCTCTATCGACGCCAACAGGGGGACAGGCCGGGTCGCCATCGCAATCCGAATCATCGCAGTCTGTGTAAGTATCGCAGTCTTCATCTATACCGTCATCACAACTGGTCTCCGTTGAAGGAGGTGTTCCGCAATCTTCGGGACAATTACACTGATCTTCGCCTGGATCGCAGGTGCCATCGTCACAATAGGAACCGCCGCCCGGCAACGTGCTCAGGTCCACCGTGTTCAATGTTATGTTGCTAAAAGGAAATCCAGAGATAGCTGTCACGTCTTCCCATGAGTAGTAGACAATTCCCTTGTATCGATATTGCAAATTGACGTCAAAATCGCCGTCCTGATCCCAGACAACGTCGCGTATGGTCCCATCGGCCTCGCGAATTATAACATTGTCAATGTAGAAGTGGTAATAGCCCGCAGACGTGTTTCGCAGCGCGATGTATTGCACAGGTGACGGCAGAGCTGCCCTACAGCCCATACCAAACACCTGACGCACCCATTGGCCCTTTAGTAAAGACTTTTCAGTAGCCAGTTCGCCCTCGGAGTTAACGCCGTTGTTAGTATCGAACGTCGGAACCCAACCATTTCCCGGTGTACAATAGATACCGTCGATATGATCGGAATCGTCGGCAACGTAAATGTCGAACTGGAATTGGTCGTTCGCATGGATATAGTTATCGTAATCACGCGTTTCAGACTTAGCGTAGCGAACATAAACTCCGTCGTTCGGATTGCTGATCGAATCGGTCTGCGTCGCCTGAACCTCAAGGATATCGCTGTTCGGAGCAGGTAATGGATAGCTTATATTGTCCTCATGCAGCGGCATGTAGTTCGAGCTAACCGCTCCGGAGTCAAACCATTGGTCGAAAAGTGCGATCAGAGTATCGCGTTCGACCGGGTAGGACGCCTGCACATTATTGCTTTCATCGATGTCGTTATTCAGATCGTAAAGTTCGATCTTCTGGTTACCGGGAATCCGGTTAAAGTGCAGTTTCCAACGCTCGGTTCGCACCGTACCCCAGTCACTATCCAAACCGAAGTAGCAATCATCAAATCCTGACCGCGTCGCCGTCCGTGAAAGCAGATTCGAGTAAAGGTTCAGCCCGTCAAGATCGGTCCCGTTCAAAGTCGAACCGGTCATAGCCATCAAGGTCGGGTACCAATCGAAATACTGCGTCATGTACGAATAGCTGTTGTCGCCAGGACTGTAAGGCGCCGTACCGGCATCCAACGTACCAGGCCACCAGATCGCAGCAGGAACGTGGATCCCGCCTTCCCAAAGCGTGTGCTTACTTCCGGTAAACGGCCAGTTGTCGCCGCTGGTTGTGCCTCCATTGTCAGAGGCAAAAACGATAATTGTGTTGTTCGTCAATCCGTGCTCATCAAGACGATCGAGAATTTGCCCGGTGGTGTTGTCCAGCGCATAAGCCAGTGTCGAATAAACCAGGTCCGCAAATCCCGACAGGGTTCCATCCAGGACATCCTTGTCGAACTCATCGCCGGGGGTGCATCGCAGTTCCTCAACATCCTGTATCAGGTTGCTCGTTGTCGGGCTGGCCAACAGCTTTACGTTGTTCCACGCCAGAGACGGATCGATATCATCGACGATCCCGCACATGGTCTCCAGGTCGGATCGCTTGATATGGTACGGCGTATGTACCGCCTCCATCGCTACATGAATGTAAAACGGCTGATGCGCGTTTTCGGTAATAAAATTCGCTGCGTTTTGCGCAATGATATCCTGCGTGTAGCCCGTTACATGCGGCGAGAATGTTTCGTTGATCCACCAGTCATTTTCTCCAGCCCAGCTACCGTACCGGTCAAAGTAGTCGCTGCCGCCGCCATAAAATCCCGCCCAGTCGTCGAATCCGTAAGCATTGACACCTTCGCCCCAGGTAATATTCTTGAAGTCTTCGTAGATGTCGTTGTCTGGAATGACAGCGTCTATGGAAGATACATGAACGGATTTACCATTGTCCGACATGGGCACGAAACAGTTGTGCCATTTTCCATAAGCCGCCGTTTCATAACCTGCCGCCTGAAAATCTTTGGCAATATTTGGAATGGTGTTGTCGAGCGTACCGCCTACCTCGGGTCCTGCGCCTACGCGAGTGTAATGTCTTCCCGTCAGCATTCCCGCCCGGCTTGGAGAACAAACATGGTGGGTCACGTAGTTCGAGAAGTAGATACCCTCCGTGCAGATACTATCCAGGTTCGGCGTATGCCGGAAACTACCGGCCGGCGCATTGTAGCTGATGTCCGCGTATCCCAGGTCGTCGGCATAGATGATCACTACGTTCGGCGGCCCGGTGGTACGGCCTGGTACAACGTCGGGGGTACTGGCATTTGCCACACTGGACGCCGTACCGGTATTGCCAAGCGTATCGCGCATGGTAACTTCGTAGCTGTACTGTGTCAGTGGCTCCAAGAAGTCATCTCTATATGAAGGATCGCTTTGCCAGCCGCTGCTTGTGCCGCCGGGATTGCCGGACGTCTCGGTAAAGAGATACTCTACGCCACTGATGTCGTCTCCCGTCGTCGCGGCCATAATGATCGAAAATGCATTGACCGCGCTTGGTGCCGAAGCCCATGTCGCCGGGTTTGGCGTGGGAGGATCCGGATCGGAAATTTCAACCCACTTAGTAACCAGAGCATCTTGTTCCGATTGGAACTCAGCCGTGCTAAGTGCCTCATCATAGATCTTGACCTCCCCAACCATCCCGTTAAAGTAACGGCTAGAATTGGTCGTGCTCCCCAGGGTTACCGCAATTGACAATGAAAAGTCTGCCGCAGTAACACTTCCGGTTTTCGAACTGTCACTCTTGGAATCCCAAAATTCATAACTGTCCGTGGCCGCATCATAGTTGAATGCATAGACGATCGTATCGCCGGCCGAAACCACCGCACCGCTATGGTTGACCGTCAAACCTCCAAGATAGGCCTGCATGGCACCGCTGCTGCTGCATCGCAATCCAAAACCTGAAGTAACTGCAGACGAGTTGCCGATAACATCATTCCACTCGGCAACCAAATCGTCACACTTAAACGCGACCAGTACACAAAATCCACTACCGGAAGTCTGGTTTAGCCAACTGTCCTGCCCTGTCGCATCAAACAGTTGGAGGGTATTTCGGCTGGTGCCAAGATCAAGGCCCGCCAAACCCGAAGCCGAAAGACTGCTACTTGGATAATAAACATTGCCAACATCGTTAGCCGCATCGTTGCCATAGCCCGATTGATCGGCCCACTGGGTTAC
Organism: Planctomycetota bacterium; assembly: GCA_023143375.1. Lineage (GTDB taxonomy): Bacteria > Planctomycetota > Phycisphaerae > Sedimentisphaerales > Anaerohalosphaeraceae > JAFGKL01. The sequence goes on along the minus strand of JAGLHQ010000205.1, from coordinate 501 downwards.
GGGACTGCCTGTAACGCTTGACGGAACCGTAGCGTCCAAATGCTGGATTAAATCCGCTTGAACTGCTCCCGGCAACAAAAACATCGCCAGAACAACAGAAATTAAACACATATTTTTTTTGTACATACACATAAATTGCCTCCTAATAAAATTAAATATTTCAAGTTACATGCACTCTCCCCATACCGTTATGAAAAGTGCAACATTAAACACTTTTACCTGTCCCGCGTTTTAACCTCCTTTCTTTTCCGCGCTTTTTCCCTTAACTATTTTAATCCTTGAGTTATCACGGTGCAGCTTAAACGAAGACGGATTTTTCTCCTGGTTTTTCGTTATCAGTGCGATATTTTGGAGTGACTTCTCCCTACTCCATTTTGTCCACAAATCGAATAATTTGCTTTGTTGCCGATGTGCTAATATTTTATATTACATATCATTTAAGTCGTCAAGGCTAAAATAAAAAAAGGCATGGCAGTAAGAAACCGCCATGCCTTCGTGAAT
>JAGLHQ010000204.1 GCA_023143375.1 Planctomycetota bacterium | reverse complement strand
GTTGAGACAACCAGATCAACCGACGAACCGATCTCAACAGATGTGCTGCCAACCGGGTCTTGACTGATGACATCACCTGCGGGAACCGAACCGCTGTAAGCGGTAGTTACCGTACCGACAACTAATCCGGCTGCTACGATGTCCGATTCGGCTGTTGCCTGCGCCTGGCCAACTACGTCAGGAACGGCTACCATCTCTACACCGAGTGAAACTTCAATGTCAACCGATGAACCCGAAGCTACGGAAGAACCGCCCGTTGGGTTTTGACTGATGACATCGCCTGCGGGAACCGAACCGCTGTAAGCGGTAGTTACCGTACCGACAACCAAACCTGCTGCAACGATGTCGCTTTCAGCAGTTGCCTGTGCAAGGCCAACGACATCAGGAACATTCACATTTGCAACATTCGAAGCTGTTACCGTGGTTTTGCCGGCATTGCTGATGTCATAGTCAACGTCAACTGTGCCTCCGCCGTCATAACCGGTAATCCAGCCGCTACCGATGTAGCCATTGATGGTCGATGTAACATCGCCGTTTACTATCAGCGTACCTGCGGTAATGTCCATAGTCGCATCGCTTGTCATAACAATCGAGCCGGAACTAATAGTACCGCCGTCGAGGGATACATTACCAATACTGCCTGTATTCTGGGCGATTCCGAATGTACTGCCAACAGTAATCGAACCGCCGGTCATATCCAGAGTACCAGCGCCATTAAATCCGGTATACAGATTACCGCCTGTATCGACGGTACCGCCACTGATGGTAAATGTCGCGTTGTTGGCGACGCCATAGCCAAGTATCAGCCAGCCGCCGACTGTAAGAGAGCCGCCCGTCATATCTACGCTGTCAGCAGTGCTGCTAAAGTCGCCGACAACCATATTTAAAGCTAAAGCGGTTGTGCCTGTATCAATGATCGGACCGCTTACAGAGTCGTTCCTGATACCGGCCTTATCGATACTTCTCGGAACGCCGGCGCTCCAGTTGATTGCATTATCCCAGGCCCTGTCGCCGCCGCCATTGGTCCAATTTGAATCGCCGGCAGGAGCAGGATCTGTTGTTGCGTTTGCAGGTGCCGAAGCAGTACCGGTGTTAACGAGAGCATCACGCATTGTGACCGTATAGGTGTACTGCGTTGAACCGTTCAAACCGCTGTCGGTGTACGAAGTAGAAGTCTGCCATGGGCTGGTTGTTCCGCCCGGATTTCCGGAAGTCTCTGTAAAGAGGTACTCTATGGGAACGGTTGCATCCGAACCCGTTGTAGCCGTCATGCTGATAGCTGAGTCACTATCTGCTGCCGGTGCTGATGCAAATGTCGCAGGATTCGGTGCCGGAGGAACTGTATCAATCTCACAAGCTGGGTCGCTTGTGCAGTCCGCATCGGCACAGTCTACATCTGTATCGCAGTCTTCATCTATACCATCTGTGCAATTTGTCTCCGTTGAAGGCGGCGTTCCGCAATCCTCGGGACAGTTACACTGGTCCTCCCCTGGATCGCAGGTTTCATTACCACAGCTCTCCCAGGCGTTTACCGTTATTATTACAGTGTCAAAACCGGTATTTCCTGCGTAGTCGGTTACCTCTACTTCGATCGTGTACACTCCTACCGGCAGGTTTACGGTTGGTCCGTCCGTATGGCCTATGATCTGTCCGCTCTCACGCCATATATAGCCGGAGATGTATCCGTCAGGGTCGCTTGAGCCTGAGCCGTCCAGTGTAACCAGTTCAGCACCGTCGTCGTCGTCGTCGTAAACCTCTTGGTCGGTCCCTGCGCTCGCGTTTGGCGAATTCGGGGTTACTGGGGGTTCGTTGTCAAATTCCGACATCGGCAGTGTCGCCGTCCATGCGTCCATCGCCGCCGACATAGAAGCTGCGATACTGGGATTTGCAGCGAGTACATCGATAGTTTCTTCGGGGTCGGCTTCGAGGTCGAATAGCTCGTCGGGATTGCTCGAAGCAATCAAGGGACCATGCATCTTCCACTTGCCCTCAAGCATCGACGGGGGAGAATTCTCGACGTGGGTCTTCCAGAAGAGAGCGCGGTCGGGCGAACGTGTTGCGCCAAAGAGTATATCCGTAATGTCCTCGCCCTCGACCTCGGTGGAGCCGATGTCGATGCCTGCGATCGAGCACATCGTCGGCAGCCAGTCTAATCCGGAAATCGTAGACGTGCTGTTTACAACACCGGCCGGCACATTCCCGGGCCAGCGAATAATAAACGGAGTTCGCACGCCACCTTCGAGCTGGGTGTGCTTGCCGCCGCTCCACCCGCCTCCAGTGCCTAACATATTCTTGCATATATCCGGATCCTTGAGAGGGTCGCTTATGATACCCTCTACGGTCCAGACCGGTGCCGCCCCCTGATCACTGGAAAAGACGACGATGGTATTGTCACGCAAGCCGAGTTCGTCGATCTTATCGAGCAGAAGGCCGACCTGGACATCGAGCGCCCATATATCGGCCATATAATTACGCATCCCCATGGTCAGATCTTCCGGCAGGGACCAGTAATCGATGATCGCCTGAGAAAGGTCAAACTTGTACTGCTGCCAGTAGCTTCCATAATTATAATCGTCGCGGTTTAGCGTAAAATCGTTAAATAGCGCCACTAGATCATCGTGAGGGTCTACCGGGGAATGAGAAATATGACCCCACACATTCACATAGAAGGGTACATCCTTATTCTCCTCGATAAAATCCCTCGCCGCGGCGTTGAGAATGGCATCGCGTCCGTCAGTAGTGGCGTTGCTGCCGGCTAAGACCGCGAGATCATCGATGCCGTAGGTTCCGGTTTTTTCGATCGGGCCAATGTGCCATTTTCCGAAGTGGCCCACTTTGTATCCGCCCTTATGCATCAGTTCCGTGACCGTAGTGCGCTCGGAAAAGCCCTGAGCGGCCGTCTCGCCAACAAAAGTGGCAGGATGACGGCTGGTCATAAAACCGGCGCGGCTGGGGTTGCACGTTATACCGGTAACATGAAAACCCTCAAATCGGGTACCATCGGCAGCAAGCTGATCTAACTCCGGCGTGCGTATATGGGGGTGCCCGTAACAAGCGAGGTCACCATAGCCCACATCGTCGGCAAGAATAAAGACGATGTTCGGCATTTCCGCAGCGCCACCGATATCGGTCGTTGCACTGGCTGGATTCGATGCCGAACCGACATTAGGAATTGGTGATACTCCGTCACGCATCTCTACCGTATAGGTGTACTCAGTTTCCGGCGATAAACCACCGTCACTGTAACCAGCAGAGGTCTGCCAGCCGCTGTCACTACCACCGGCGTTGCCGGAGGTTTCCGCAAAGTAGTACTCAACCGGTGGTGTTACATCACTGCCTGTGGTTGCCGTCATGGTAATTATCGTACTGTTGACTGCAACAGGCGCAGTTGCAAACGTAGCGGGATTGGGTGTTGGTGCATCTGTATCAGCAACAGGAGGACCTATAACGTCCCACGTAAACATCGTATCAGCACCTGCGCTAGCGCTAGTTGCTTTTAAATATTGATTAACGCCCTGTACTCTTACGTACTTCAAAACGCCGATGTTTCGCAAGCAGATTGTTCCATCGCCATTGTCGACCCATTCAAAATGTGCCAATGGGTCGCTTGTCGATGTGGTCTCCGCTCTCAATATATTAACCACTTCGCTCGTATCGGCTCTGGCATACATCGAATTGGCTACCGACTTGAGCAGGATATTACCGCTGCCGGCATCTTCGACGATGAATTCCTCATTGGTTCCGACCGTCGAGCTACTCAACGCTATTAAGGCATTGTCTCTGCCTGTATCCATCTCCACATAAAAACCCGAAAAGGTTGAGTAGAGCGAAATGGTACTGCCTACAGGCGCAGCGGCTTGTGACAACCCCACATTGGCTAATAACAACATCGCCAGAATAACAGGAATTAAACACATATTTTTTTTGTACATACACATAAATTGCCTCCTTTAAATTTACATTTTAAGTTACATGCACTCTCCCCATGCTGTGATGAAAAGTGCAACATTAAACACTTTTACCTGTTACGCGTTTTAACCTCCTTTCTTTTTCGCGCTTTTTCCCTTAACTATTAAATCCTTGATCTATCGCGGTGCAGCTTAAACGAAGACGGATTTTCCTCCTGTTTTTCGTTATCAGTGCGATATTTTGGAGTGACTTCTCCCTACTCCATTTTGTCTACAAATCGGATAATTTGCTTTGTCGCCGATGTGCTAATATTTTATATTACATATCATTTAAATCGTCAAGGCCAAAATTAAAAAAGGATCAAGGGAACTTAACTTGACTAAAAATGACGTTAAGTTATGATCCCTTAAACCATTATTTTTTGCCCTTGGGTTTTCCAGTTTTCGGCTGTCGTTTGCGCAGCGGCGACGGGGGTGTTACTTTATAGAGCTTTTTGAGTTTTTCCAGTTCTGCCTTTAGCTCTTTTACCTTGCCGGCGTATTTTGTGTTGTCATATTGGCTCTTCATTTCAGCGGGATCTTTTTCGAGATCGTAGAATTCCCACTCGTCGATGTCATAGAAATGTATTAGCTTGTAACGGTTTGTCGCGACGCCTTCGTGACGGCGTACGCTGTGGACCGCGGGGAATTCGTAGTAGTGGTAATACAGGCTCTTTCGCCAGTTGCCCGGGGCTTTGCCTTTAAGAAGGATAGGCTTAAAGCTGCTGCCCTGCATATTCGACGGGGACTCGATACCTGCGATATCGAGGAATGTCTGGGCGAAATCGAGGTTTTGTACCAAGTCAGCGTTTGATGTTCCGGGCTTGATATGATCGGGCCATCGGGCTATCAGCGGAGCCCGGAAAGATTCTTCGTACATGAATCGTTTGTCGAACCATCCGTGTTCACCCAGATAGAAACCCTGGTCCGCTGAATACATTACGATAGTATTGTCAGCCAGTCCGGCCTCGTCGAGGTATTTCAAGACGCGTCCGATGTTGTCGTCAACGGAGCGGATGCATCGCAGATAATCTTTCATATATCGCTGGTATTTCCAACGGACAAGGGCCTTGCCTTCGAGGTCGGCTTTTCTGAATTTTTCGTTTTTTGGCTCGTAAGCAGCGTTCCATCTTTCGAGTTGTTTCGGCGTAAGTCCGCCAGGTGGTATAAGTTTGTTATCTCTTTGGCTCATTGTTTTTTCTATTGACATATCCTGCGTATGGGCGGCGGTGCCGCGTCCTGCGTAATCGTCGAAAAGGTTGTCCGGTTCGGGGATGGTAACGTCATCAAAAAGCGTCAGGTGATCTGGGCCTGGCTGCCAGTTTCGGTGCGGAGCTTTGTACTGAAGCATCAGCATAAATGGTTTGTCTTTGTCGCGTTCGTTTGTCAGCCAGTTTAGGCCGAGGTCCGTTGTTATGTCTGTATTGTAACCTTCGTGTTTTACTTTTACCCCGCGCTTTATGAATACCGGGTTGTAGTATGCGCCCTGGCCGGGGAGGACTTCGTCATAGTCAAATCCGGTTGGACGGGCCCGCAGATGCCACTTGCCTACGATGGCGGTCTGATAACCGGATTTTTGCAGGAGTTTGGGGAATGTCTGCTGTGTGTTGTCAAACTCTTTTCCATTGGTTAAAACTCCGTTTAGATGGCTGTACATTCCGGTCTGGATGACGGCACGGCATGGTGCGCAGATGGAATTTGTGACGTAGCACTTCCGGAATATCATGCCTTCATTGGCTATGCGGTCGATGTTTTTTGTGGGGGCAACTTTTTCCAGGCGCCCGCCGTATGCGCTTATCGCCTGGTATGCGTGGTCATCGCTGTATAAGAACAGGATGTTAGGCTGCTTAGCATTCTTAGAGCCGTTGCCATTTATTAGACTCTCACTACAACCCATCATCATCGCACCAAGCCCGAGCCCTGCGGCCTTTATAAAAACGCGTCGATTATATTTATCCATATCACATTATCCCTTACTAAATTGAGCATTTTTCACAATAATTTTCCCCGGGGCTTCTTAAAGCGATCTTT
>JAGLHQ010000203.1 GCA_023143375.1 Planctomycetota bacterium | reverse complement strand
TGATTTTCTATGGGATGGCTGTGAAAACTTCTTATAGAAGCAGGGGCAGATGTTAACCAAGCTAGAAAAACTGGAGCAACACCTCTTTTTATGGCAAGTCAAGAAAATCAATTTCAGACAGTAAAATTATTGCTTGATAATGGAGCCGATCTCTATAAGTCCACAAAAAACGGGGAGACTCCGCTGTCTATAGCTTGCGATAAAGGGCATGAAAACATAGTTAAATTACTTTTGAATAATGGAGCTGATATTAATTTGGCTAATCGACATGGAGCAACTCCTTTGTTTAATGCTAGCTATAAAGGACATGAAGAAATTGTTCAGATGCTTTTGGAAAATGGAGCCAATGTAAACGCAAAGACTTCCGACAAACTCACATCTATTTCAATAGCCCAGGAACAGGGACATACAGGTGTAGTAAAATTATTAAAAAAGTATGGAGCAACCATTGACAAGAAAAGTTTAACAAATGAAGGTAATTGCGAATCGTTTTCAGAGATTGATTTGATAGGTTTACAACAATCCGCTGAAACAGGTAATATGAATGCACAATTTGCTCTAGGCAAAAAAAATGTACAGGGACAGGGAGTAGAAAAAGATTTAGCCGAAGCAGTTAAATGGTTTCGAAAAGCTGCTGAGCAAAACCATGCAACAGCTCAATTTTTTCTGGGTGCAGCTTATGCCATGGGTGAGGGGATTGGCAAAGATTTAGCCGAAGCAGCTAAATGGTACCGTAAAGCCTCTGAGCAGGATATTGCAAAGGCTCAATATTTTTTGGGAGACATGTATTTAACTGGCAAAGGGGTACAAAAAGATCTGGTCGAATCAATTAAGTGGACTAGGAAAGCTGCTGAACAGGGACATACAAAAGCTCAAACCAGTCTTGGAGTAAGTTATGCCGAAGGTGAGGGAGTAGAAAAGGATCTGAAAGAAGCTGTCAAATGGTATCGTAGGGCAGCTGAGCAGGGTAACGCCAACTCACAAAATTTTCTTGGTCAGTGCTATGATATTGGCGAGGGAGTGGTAAAAGATCAGGCAAAGGCGGTCAAGTGGTTCCGGATGGCCGCTGAGCAGAATCATGTCAATGCCCAATATACTCTGGGGCTGATGTATACACATGGTATGGGAATAGAAAAGGATCCGATGGAGGCGGTCAAATGGTTTCGTAAGGCTGCTGAACGGGGACTTGCAGAGGCACAAAATAATCTGGGCGTGATGTACGCTTTTGGTGATGGAGTCACGAAAGATGTTGTTGAGGCATACAAGTGGTCCTCGTTGGCTAGCAGAAAAATGAAAAAAAATAATGATTTTAAAGAGTTTCTCGCATCGAAGATGACCTCATCCCAAATCGCTGAGGCACAGAAACGGGCTGACCTAATCTGCTAAAAATTGGATCAGGCATTGAGTGCAGGTCAAATTAACAAGATTTCTAAAAAGCACTCTCAAAGTCCACCCACAGTCCTTACAAAACCCATACGTGCAGGACGCCAAACAGGACTACATGGAGGTAATAGGGGATAGTTGTGGTAGGTAATAAAAATAAAAAGCCCGTTTTCAGTTTTGAAAACGAGCTTTTAAAAGTGGGCGATGAGGGACTTGAACCCCCGACATCCTGCTTGTAAGGCAGGCGCTCTAGCCAACTGAGCTAATCGCCCTTTGTGCAAGAACAAGAAAATACCGAAAAACCGCTAAAATGTCAATGGTCTAGCGTTTAAAAAGTCGATTTTCTTTTTAAAATGGCCAATATTGCGGCATAAGTTTGCTTTTTATTCTTGTTCGAGCGAAAAAAGTTGAATATCTCGGGCTTGCCGTTAAGATATACCTCCCCTTAGGGGGCGTCGTATAATGGGAGTACACCGCGGTCGCATCGCGGGGATGCGGGTTCGATTCCCGCCGCCTCCAGTCTTCGTTAGGAGCTACTGCTCGGAACTTCATCCGGCAGAGCGTTCGCTAAAAAACGTCTATAAACTCTGCTAAAGCATGGTCAGCCGGGCTAAATATGGAGTAAAATACGGAAAAACCGATTAAGTGTGCCTCGTATTTTAACGAAAACTATAATATGAGCGAAGCTAAAACATTTCAGCCTCTTCTGGATGTCGAAAACGTCCTTCCGATACTTAACAAGATATCCATTTTTGCCGGGCTCTCGGAGGATCAGCTTTACACGCTTTTCTGCCTTATCGAAAAAGTAACTTATGGACCCGACGAGATCATTTTCGAGCAGGGTACTCAGCCGAGCCACATTTATATTGTTAAGTATGGGAAAGTCAAGCTCGTTGCTTCGAAAGACGGTATCCCGTTTGAACTGATCGCTTTTGAGCAGGGGCAATGTTTTGGCGAGTCATCGGTGATCGGCATCCAGCCGCATGCGGCCACTGCCATCGCCGTCGAGGATACCGAACTTCTGGTTTTGTCACGAAACCTGCTGCTTTCGATATACATTTCCGACATTCAGCTTTTCAGCACACTTGTCCTGAACATCGCAAGAGACATCTGCCGACGCCTGCACAGCTCAAGCGAAGTGCTGCTGCATTACGTCCAAAAGAGTCAAACATAATAGACTTTGTAAACATCTCCATTTTCTAAAAAGCATACCATTTCTATACCATTTCTATACCGGGTTTCACTTTTCGCTGCCACAGACTAGGTTTTTTTACTCTGTTTTGGGCCTAAAATAGCCGGTGCATTTATTTGTGCGGCATGGTATTATGTTGAGGTTCCAGGAAATTGCATAAAAATCCGAGGGAAAGAGCATGTATAAATATCAAACTAAGGTGAGGCTTCATCACACGGACGCTGCGGGAGTGATATTTTTTTCAAACCTGTTCGTGTTTGCCCATGAATGTTACGAGTCATTTATCGAGCAAACAAAATCTTTCGCATTGTTTCTTGAGGAAGGGCTGCATCTTGTTCCTATCGTTCACGCAGAGGCCGACTATCTGCTGCCGATAGGTCTGTCGCAAACACTTGAGATCGAGATGACGCTTAGAAACATCGGGACAACTTCGTTCGAGATCGATTATGATATTAAAAACGAAAATAAGGAGACGGCTGCTACGGCGAAAACCGTCCATGTCGTTTTAGATGCCAAAATAAAAGAGTCGACCGAGATACCGCAAGAGATCAGAGATATTCTGGAAAAGCTGTAGTCAACCGCATGGGCAAACGAGTTGCCCATCCTACGTTTTTTTCGAGATCAATTTTTCTGCAAGCTCTGTTAGTTCGTTCCTGTCCGGTTTAATGCCGCGATCCGTATTTTCCGGCATGTCAAAGATCTCTGCGGGAACCTTAAAGCCTTCGAGTTTTTTGCGAACTGCTTTTTCGATAATCTTTTTGTCTATTCTTTCTGGGCTTTTAACAAATGCTATGGGTCTAAATCCGAACTGTTTGCATTTTACGGGGACAACTATCGCTTGCTCTATGCCGTTTACTTTTTCTAAAACTTTTTCTATCTGCCTGGGATAAATGTTTTCTCCGCCGGAAACAAACATCGTATCGGTTCTGCCGGTAACATAAAGGTTGCCGGCGTCATCGAAACGGCCGAGGTCGCCTGTTGCAAAATAGCCATCAGCATCGATGGCTGTCTCCAGCGAATTATTCTTTATATAACCTTTGAACAAGGTCTTGCCTTTAACCATTATCCGTCCGTCGGATATTTTTACCTGACGATGTTCAAGAGCTTTTCCGCTGGTGCCTTTGTATTTTTCAAGATCGCCGGCAGCTGTGGTCGTTATCTGCGAAGCAGCTTCCGTCGATCCGTAGGTGGTGTGTATAGGCAAGCCGTTGCCGGTCGCTTTTTCGATAAGCTGTTGCCTAACTTCCGCACCACCGACTAATATCGCACTGAGTTGTTTAAGTTTCTCAACACATTCTTTGTCTTCAAGCAGATCGGAAAGCTGTGCTGGCACGAGCGAGATATGCGTAAAGTCACAACTCTTAACGCATTCGTTTATGGAAAAACGGACGCCCGGAAAAACTATTGCACCGCCGTTTATCATCGCCCGCATAATCAGCGAAAATCCGCTAACATGATACATCGGCAGCGTCATCAGCCAGGAGTCACCTTTGCCGAACGGAATATTCGCGTTGGAACCTAACGCACTGTAATAATGATTGCCGATAGTATGCAGCACAGCTTTGGGCTTGTCGCTGCTGCCCGATGTAAAGATAATGCTTGCATCTGCATTAAGATCGAGAGTTGTAATGTCAAAGTCATCGACAGCGAACTCGCTGCTGTCATGTTTTACAACGTCGTCGATCAAGACTTTTTCTATGTCTGTTTCGATCTCGCTATATTTTTTGGAAACAATCAGCTTATCACAGCCGACATCTTCAAGCGCCTGTTTGGTTTTTCTATCCGGGTAACGAGTGCTAACTGGGACAACAACAGCTCCTGCTCGCCAGCACGCAGCGGTAAGCGCTGCATACTTAAAGCTGTTTTCGCTTAGGATGGCGATCCTTTGGCCGTCTATGATATCTGTTACTTTCATAATTAGTACGTTTCCGCGTGTGCTAAAGCACACCCTACTTGACCAACTGGTTAAGTAATACAAATTCTAATTTTCATAAATGGATTCCAGCACCTAAGGCATCTACGACTTTCGCTGGAATGACAACAAGAGCTACACTTAGAAACCGCATGGGCAAAAATCACCTAAGGCACAAGTTGTCCATCCTACGTCAACTGTTCAATTCATTATTGGATAACTTCCAAAATTTCCGTTCGCAAAGACACTGGTTTTGATAATTTCAAAATATCGATGCTGCCATTTTCGATCTTAATATTTTCTCTCAGCACATCTTCGGCGAACCACTTTAGCGTATCTAACCCGGCTGCGATATTTGACAGCCCCATCTTTGCAGCGAACAGAGCTATCGATCTTATGCCAATGCCGCTTTCAAAGGCACTGCTTAACACCGGCAGGACACCCTTTTCTTTCGCAATGTTTATTAATTTTGTCGTTGCTTCGAATCCACCTAACACCTGCGGCTTTAGCACCATCGCCTTTACACCTTCTAAGTCGATCTTCCTGATATCGTTTTTGACAAGCGTTTCGTCGAGTGCCAAAGGTATCGGCGAGGCCTTTATAAATTTCGCACGATCCTTTGGGTTCGCGACGGGTTCTTCGATGTACTCTACATTGCCTGCGCCAACCTGCGTGCAAAACTCCAACGCTTCTTCAAGCTTCCATGCCCTGTTGGCGTCCAGCCGAAGCGTTACATTCCGGTTAAGCTCTTTTAGGCTTTTTATCAATTCAATATCTTGCCGAACGTCCTTCCTGCCAACCTTTACCTTGATCGCGGAGAATCCCATGTCGCACAGGCCCGAAAACTCATCAAGAATATCTCCTCCATCGTTGGACAGCAGAGCGTTAACGGGAACCTGTAATGTTTCGAGGCTGTTGAAAGTTTTTTCACTTTGGATTGCCAGGTCGAGCATCGCCCCTTCGGCTGCGAACCTTGCCGAAGGCAAACTCATTTGCATTAGTTCTTTGGCCCCTTTTATTTTCACAAGCTCAGCGATAACATTTTCAAGGCTTTCGTCATGCAGGCCCGGCAGCGGGGCCGCATCGCCAAGACCGACGAAACCGTTTTTGTCTATGATCGAAACGATAACCCCGCACTGCGTGTTTATTGTATGCCCTTTTATCGTCAAAGGACGTATCAGCGGCAACTCGTATTTGTATAAAGCAATATCTGCGATCTTCATAATACCTGCCCCACAGAGAACAGAGCGATATAAACCAAAAGCAGTTTTCCAGTATCAGCCAGGAGCTTATTGCAGGTCTCGCCATCGGGCCGGGTGCGTATTGTTTTTATGTTTTTAAATGCAAACAAAATCGCAATAAGCGACAAGCAACTCCACCGGTTACCGCTTAACATACAAAAAACAAGGGGAACAGAGCATCCCAATACAACGCAAAAGATGTATTCAAAGATCGCAAATCGGAAACCAAACCTTACAGCAAGCGTTTTTTTGCCCGCCTGTTTGTCGGTGGCGATGTCACGGAAATTGTTGACCGTTAGTATGGCTGTCGATAGCAACCCCGGGGCGAGCCCTGCGATAATGACGACGCTGTTTATTGTGCCCGTCTGCAAATAATACGTTCCGCCAACGGCCACCGGTCCGAAGAACACCAGCACGAAAACATCCGCCAGGCCGGTATATCCCAACGCAAACGGACCGGCTGTGTATAGCACGCCGCAGATTATCGAAGCGACGCCGATTACGAGTATGGGCACTCCGCCTTTGTAAACAAGATACAGACCCGCTACGGCTGCGAGGGCAAACGCTATAACAAACGCCGCCTTCATTTGTGAGGGTTTTACCAAACCTGCACCGGTTGCACGGACGGGGCCAATCCTTTGTTCGGTATCCGCTCCTTTGAAGTGATCGTAATAATCGTTGGCAAGGTTGGTTCCGATCTGTATCAGCATCGCTGCGATGAACGTTATCACCAACACCATCGGCTGGGCCGGTCCGTCGGCAAACGCCATCGCACCGCCTATCAGCACCGGTGCTGCTGCTGCCGGTAATGTCTTAGGGCGCAATGCACCGGTCCATATTTTAAGGTTTGTTTTATTCACAGCCGTTACTTAAATTTCGAAAAATCCGGTTTTCGTTTTTCGACGAACGCGTCTCTGCCTTCCTGTGCTTCCGGCGTCTGGTAGAATAGCATCGTCGCGATCCCTGCAAGTTCCTGTAAGCCTGCTTGCCCGTCACAGTCGGCATTTAACGCCGCTTTCAAACAGCTTATAGCTACCGGCGACTTGTCAAGTATCTCTTTGCACCACTTAACCGTTTCCGCTTCCAGTCGATCGTAAGGAACAACGGTGTTAACAAGCCCCATATCCAGCGCCTCTTTGGCGCTGTACTGTCTGCACAGGAACCATATCTCCCGGGCCTTTTTCTGGCCGACGATCCGCGCCATATAGCTTGCGCCGAACCCACCGTCGAACGAGCCAACCTTCGGTCCCGTCTGGCCGAACACTGCGTTGTCGGCTGCGATAGTAAGGTCGCATATAAGGTGCAATACGTGTCCGCCGCCTATTGCGTAACCGGCAACGGCAGCTATCACCGGCTTTGGGCTGCGTCGTATTTGGCGCTGGAATTCGAGCACGTCCAGGGTCTGTGCGCCTTTGTTGTCTTTATAACCTTTCTCGCCGCGTATCTTCTGATCGCCGCCGGAAGAGAATGCTTCCTTGCCTTCGCCGGTTAAAACGATAACCCCGATTTCCTTATCGGCTTCGGCCTGGCGAAAGACCTCCGCCATCTGCCGTACCGTTTCCGGTCTGAACGCGTTGCGAACCTCGGGGCGGTTGATCGTTATCTTCGCAATGCCCTCAAACTTTTCGTATTTAATATCGGAATACTCGCCCGCACTTTGCCAGTCTATCTGCCCCATCAGCTAATCTCCTGCAACATGTTTAATATTTGCTTTTTTATTTTCTTGCGAAGCTTTAAGTTGACCGCTCTATCGGTAAACACTTCTATAAGCGCCGGCTGTCCTTCTTTCAAGGCATTGCTATACGACTCGGAGAGGTCGCTCTTTGTCTGTGCCTTATAATAGCGTATTTTGAACGTTTCGCAAACGCCCTTAAAATCGAAATCGTGCTCGGCGGTGAAATACTTACCGCATATATCGGCGTGTTCGGCTATCGGCATAAAATCGAATATCCCGCCGCCGTGGTTGTTTATCAAAACGATTATCACCGGAACGTCTATCGCCCCGGCCAGGGCAAGGGCGTTAATGTCATACATAAACGCCATATCGCCAACGATCACTGTCGTCAGCTTGTTTGCACCGGCAGCCATTCCGCACGCCGTCGATACTATCCCGTCGATACCGCTTACGCCGCGATTGGCTGCACAAA
>JAGLHQ010000202.1 GCA_023143375.1 Planctomycetota bacterium | reverse complement strand
ATGAATTCGGCATACTTGCTCGGGGCCTTTTCGTTTACAAGCTCGATAAGCTCATTGCAAGCATCCGCGACATCGGCGGCAATCGTCATCGTCACCGCATCTGTCGGTGTGTAGTCATGGGGGTTTTCGTTTATAACAACATAATCGGCGGGGCGATTGGCATCGAAAAATTCCGGCACACGCTTAGACGTAACCCGCCTGCCAAAATGCAATACCGTATCGGGTCTTGCAAGCTTGTTAAACTCTTCGCTTAAAAGATCCTGGTCGTAATACCGTATCGTCCCCGTCGCACGGGCGCCCAGCCTCATCCCCGAAGTAATATCGGCATAGAGGGGCCAGTTTATTTTTTCTATCAGTTTTCGCAATGCCTGCCGCTGCGCATTCGATGTAAGCTTGCCTGCAACGATCATGCCTCGCTCGGTTTTGTTTACTATCTCAGCTAAGGGCGTGATCTGGTCTTCGCGTTCCCACCTGAACGATGTGTCTTTTTTTGTAAAGATCTCTGTGGAATTTTGCCAGGCGGCGATCCCTTTGGTATATCGTTTTTCTATTTCGACCTTGCAGGGTTCCAGCGGCTTTGCGTATCTGCAATTAATATGCACGGGTCCGGTGTGGTCCACGGCATCTGAAACCGCATAGTCTACAGTTTCCAGGATCAGCTCCGGCGGCAACCATGTGTCCGGACACTCAAGGTCATGATCGGACAGGACAAACTTACCGAACAGCCCCCGCTGGTCCATCGTTTGATTTGCGCCTGCTGTAACCAATTCCTCCGGCCTGTCAGCGGTTAGCATTATAAGCGGAAGACGATCCCTTGCTGCCTCCGTCACAGCCGGCAGCAAATTCGCAACCGCTGTCCCCGATGTAGTGATTACCACCGCGGGCCGAGAAGTCGCGCGGGCGTAACCGACGGCATGATACCCGCTGCTGCGTTCGTCGATGCAAACTATTTTTTTGGCTTTCTCGTTCGCCGCTGCCGCCGCCACCAAAGGCGTCGATCGCGAGCCGGGACTGATGCAAAAATAATCCACCCCATTGCGCACAAGCTCGGCAACGATCAGCTCCGCCCAGAAAGTGTTAAGGTTTCCGCTTGTGGTCATTTCGTTTTTCCAGACAACTGCTTTTGCTCGATGACTTCCAAAAACTGGCGCAGTTTGTTTTCCGTTTCTTCCCATTCCTTTTCCGGTTCCGAAGCATCGACAAGCCCAGCGCCGGCAAAAAGATCGATCTGGTTGCCGTCAACTGCGCCTGAACGAATGCCAACGGCAAACTCCGAGCTTTCCCTGCCGATCCATCCGACGGGCCCGGCATACCATCCCCTGCTAAAACTTTCGCCTTCTGTTATTATATCAAGGCTGGTGTCCTTCGGGGATCCGCACACCGCTGAGGTTGGATGAAATGCCGCGACGATCTGACTTGTGCCGACTTGGTCATCCAACACTCCCTCAAAGCGGCTGCAAAAATGCTGAACGTGCTTTAGCCGCAATATCTGGCGTGCGTTAACAATTTCGCTCTCGGTGCATATCTCATCTAAGCCGGCTTTGACATCGGCAAAAACAAATTCATGCTCTGCGGTTTCTTTTTCGCTTTGGCGCATGCAGTTTCTATACTCTTCGGCTTGGCTGTCATTCTCTCCGGCGGGACAGGTTCCCGCGACTGCCTCGCTGTAAATATTCCTCTCGTCACGCCGATACAGACACTCGGGGCTTGCCCCTATAAATGCCGTTGCATCGGCGGGTTCAAAGACGAACTCATAGGTGTTTACGTTGTTTTCCGAAACTGCGGCAAGCAGATCTATTGGATCGACGGCCTCTTTCATCTCGATAGTAACTTTGCGAGATAACACGACCTTGTCGGCTTTGGCCGCTGCGATCCTGCGGATAACCTCGCCGGCATCGTTTAGCCAAATATCCTTTTCCGGGACGTTGTGCCGATTTAAAACTTGATGCTGGGAACTGGTTTTTTCGGTTGTTTCAAGCACTACTTTTTCAACAGCAGCGGCAAGCTTATCTTTCAGCGATTTTTTGGTATCGCCCTGGCGGCACATCGCGGTGTAGGCAAAAACATTTTTTTCATTTTCGCAGACAAGCTCAAACTCCGGAACTGTAAACTTAAACTGCCCGAATCCGTCCCACTGCTCGCTGCCTGCATCGAAACATATTCCCCCGTAATACCTTACCCTCAGATACTCGCCTTTCAGATCGCCGTCGATAAGATCGAGCGCGTCTTCCAGGCCCATTTGGCTGTCGTCAATACTATCGGCAACGCCCAATCCTGCGGCTGTGAATGTTTTTTCGCGGTTGCAAAAGTATATCCTGCCGATTTTATTTTGCTTACCCAGCCAGCCGAGAATATCGGTTTCGTTTACATCAGCCTCGAATCTGCACAGGCTGCCGGCATAATCACTGGGCATGAAAGACTCGCTGTCAATACGCGCGACCAGCAAATCTACGATAGCCTCTTTATTAAAAATGTCAGCGTAACCGTCCATAACTGTCCTGAAAAATACACACTTGCCCAACTATACAGCCGAGTACGCATAATTTTACTTGAAATTGAGATTGTTACAAGGATTGTTTTTGTCAATTAGCGTGCAGAGTACAGCATTCAGAGAGTTGTAATGACATTATATAGCCCTTACAGGGCATGGGTTTGTTGTCAGTTTTCCCAGGGTGGCGTCCTTTGGACTTACCCTGGGCTGGTATATTTAACCCTTTCAGGGTTGCCCTAATAACAGTCGGTCGATACTTTTTTAAGATAATTTTTTCCGCGTGAATAGTTTTGGTATAATGATTACTATCAGCCACACCGCCATCGCTATCATTGCGATTCCCAGCACCTTTGGTGCGCCAGCGATTGCGATAAGCGGTATCGCCATACTTGTCCATAGGCCGCCGCCCATGATCGGCTCGTGGAGGATCTGCTTGCTGGCGAACGCGTCGGCGGCTGGGGTCTGATAGTTCGGGTCGACGACACGCAGCAGCAAAAGACCCGTCGCAGTTACCCCCATCGACTGGCCCATCTCTGCTATCGCCCGCTCGAACCATGCGTCCGGCAGCAACCGCTTTGCAAGGACCATCACGCAGAAAACGTTCCAGAGTATACCGGCACCAACCAATATCCCAAGCGGCAGCGCCGCTGAGGCCACCACGTCGAGCTTGATCTTGGCGATGGCGGCTACGACGAGAAAATCCAACGCACAATTTTGCAATCTTCTTATCGTACCGAGGTCGATTATGTGATCCTTATCAAACTTATCGCTGAATAACTGCACGATGAACCCGCCGATCATGCACAGCGGGAACAGCGGAAAGCTGGACAACAATTTATGCTGCTCAAGCCACGGATGAAAACGCTGACAATAGATAAGCCCCTGCTGGAGGCCAAATCCTATCGCGATGGCGACGGCGATGAAAACAAGATGCAGACTAAGCGTCTCTATCACATCGCTGCTAACTGTCAACAGCCCCGCGCTCGGACGAGTGTCCATCGGTATAACGCCGTTAGGTTTAGTTTCTTCGAACGGCAGATGATGTTTCTGGACGTAGCCAACGCGGGCGGCGATGTTTATCAGCACCATCCCTACAACTATCGCAGATATTATCCCGGCTGTGGCACTGGTTAGTGCGAGGTCCTGCCCTGCTACCCATCCATGCTCTGCGAAGACCGGACCCATTCCCGCTGCGGTTCCGTGCCCGCCTTCAAAGCCGACGGGTAGTATCCCAGCAAACATCGCCGGCAGCTCCGGGAACATCTTAGCCATAAAGAGCACCCACAAACCAAGACCGACTACATACTGCCCCCAGGCGACTATCTGCCCATAGGCAAGCTGCGGGCCGGCGTGTTTTGCAAGCGTCCGGAACTTAGGCAGCCGAGCACCGAGGAACAAGCACGCAAATACTATATTAATAAGGAAGCCGGGGAACTTACCCCAGGCGGAGGTGCTGCTTTCGATGAATGTGTTGATCGCTGTTATAGCTTCGTTAGGTTCTGCTATGGACCCGAACCCATAAATGACTGCCAGCCCAATGACGCCTGCAATAACACAACTCGGCAAATACAATATCTGCAACAGCCGAACCTTGCTGCGCAGCAAATGCCCAATCCCCAACAAAACACACAATGTCACAAATGATAGCATTATTTTTTAGCCTTTTTAGTTTTCTTTCTGCTTGCCTTCTTTTTCGACGTCGCTTTCTTTACTTGCGTATGGTAACCGATTTTCCGTTTTGGTTTTTCGGTTTCCATAGTCATCTCCGCCAGCACGCTAAAGACCGCCTGGAACTGCTCGTTATATTTGCATTCCATCGACTCGATCTTGCGACGCAGCGACGCGTTGGTTGCCAGTATCTCTCTTAGCTTAACAAAGGTTCGCATTATAGCAATGTTAACCTCAACCGCACGCTTGCTGCGAAGCACGCTCGAAAGCATAGCGATCCCCTGCTCGGTAAAAACATAAGGAGCATATCGACGACCACCTCTGCCAACCTTTGAGATCACAATTTGTGATCTCAAAGATTCTGCCTCAGCCTCTGATAACTGAAACATGAAATCTGTTGGAAACCGCTCAATATTACGTTTTGCAGATTGTATTAATATCCTTGTTTCCACACCATAGAGTCTTGCTAACTCGCTGTCTACCATGACTTTATGGCCGCGTATAACAAAAATAACATCCTTGATCCGTTCAACTGGTATTATTGATTCTGAGCTTTTAGCCAAATCCAACTCCCTTGAAATACCCTCTTGAGGTGCCAATTTGGCACCTCAAAATCTAACTTGAGGTCACAGATTGTGACCTCAAACGTTATCTCTGCGTTCTCTGCGGTAAAAAAACGAATCACGAGTCACTAGTCACGAACCACTATACAAGGTCGCACGCGTCCGGCGGCATCCAGTGTTCGTCCTGTCCGTCCCATTTGACGTTACAGCCGATAGGATTTGTTACCGGTGTTGTTATCTGCTCTCCCGCAAGGTGCTGTCGCAGGGCATTTTCCAGGTCGTTTACCTTTATATGTTCGGCTTCGCGCGGGCTGTCTACGCCGCGTCCGGTATAGATCAGCTTTCGCTCGGCGTCAAATACAAAGAAGTGCGGCGTCCGCAGCGCTCCGTATTTTTTGGCCACTTCCTGCGTTTCGTCATACAGATACTTCCAGGGGAACTTGTTCTCCTCCATGCGTGTTTTCATATTTGCAAACGAGTCCTCCGGATACGTGTTTACGCTGTTGGAGTTTATGCCCACGAATTCTACGCCGGCAGCGATAAACTCATC
Source organism: Planctomycetota bacterium (assembly GCA_023143375.1). Classification (GTDB taxonomy): domain Bacteria; phylum Planctomycetota; class Phycisphaerae; order Sedimentisphaerales; family Anaerohalosphaeraceae; genus JAFGKL01. Next base: position 6,237 of record JAGLHQ010000202.1, on the reverse strand, counting down.
GGCGGTGGCCCGCGTGATCTCGTCCGATTCCGTAACGAACGGGCAGTGGTTACACGTGAAAAATACCACCAGAACCTTTGCGTCGGCAAGATCCATTAGCGAATAATGTTTGCCGTCAGTAGCAGGTAAGTAAAAATCGTGTGCCGTTTCTCCGATACTAAGTGTAAAAGCCATAACTCCGGTCTCCTTAAAGAAGAGTTTCCAAACGTGTTTAGATGGGCTAAATTATACCCTGCTATAAAAAAGTAAAAAGAAAAAACACAAAATAAATATTTTTTGACCTAAATTTCCTAAAATGCAAAAACCCCCAAATCCGGAACGGATAAAAGAGCATTTAAATGATGCAGGCACCGCGTCAATACCAGTACAGCCCATACAAACCTCAAAAAAGGCGGCCATTCTGCCGGCAAAGGGCACCCAGCACAGATTAAAGGCTGTCATTTTCGGGTTTTGACGCTATAATATCCGCCTCAAAGACGGATTTTAATTTAAGGTTATCAAGTTGTTTATAGACGAAGCAAAAATTTGGGTAAAAGCAGGCGATGGCGGACACGGCTGTCTCAGCTTCAGGCGCGAAAAATACGTCGCAAAAGGCGGACCGGACGGCGGCAACGGCGGACGAGGCGGAAGCATCTACTTTGAAGCGGTAGAGGACCTCGATACCCTGATAGATTTTTCCGGCAACCACCACTGGCAGGCAAAGAACGGACTCCCCGGCGAAGGAAGTAACTGCTATGGTTCAGACGGCGACGACCTGGTTATCAGGGTTCCCGTCGGGACAATGATAGTAGACACCGACATCGACGTGATGCTAAAAGACATGGACACCGTTGGCATGAAGATTTGTATATGCAGAGGCGGACGCGGCGGAATGGGCAACAAGTCATTCGCCACAGCCTTACGACAAACTCCAAGGATCACCACCGAAGGCAAGATCGGCCAGGAAAGAAACTTACACCTTGAGCTGAAACTTATCGCAGACGTCGGACTCGTCGGAATGCCAAACGCCGGCAAGAGCACTCTCGTCTCAAGATGCTCGGCTGCGAGACCTAAGATCGCCAACTATCCGTTTACGACCCTAAACCCCGTGCTCGGCATCGTAGAGCTTACGGGATTTAGAAGGTTTGTCATCGCCGACATCCCCGGACTCATCGAAGGGGCCCACACAGGCGCCGGCCTTGGTCACGAGTTCCTCCGGCACATCGAACGAACGGAGATATTGCTGCACATACTCGACATAATGCCGACCGACGAATCGGACCCGGTAGAGAATTATAAAAAAATAAAAGAAGAGCTTGCCCTCCACAGCAGCGTCCTTGCCAAAAAGCAGGAAGTTGTAGTGCTGAACAAAATGGATCTCGATCCCGAAGGCGTTATCGCTGACGATATCGAACAAAGGCTCGGTATTGAAGATGTCATGAGGATATCAGCCGTCGCAGGACAAGGGCTCGAAAAGCTTAACGAAAAGCTCTGGTTAATGGCAAAAGGACCCCAAGAGGAACCTTACTAATGAATATGATCGCAATGGATATCGGAAACACAAATATTACGACGGGCCTGTTCGTGAGCGACAGCGAAAAATTCATCGAAAAAATTTCCGTAACCGAAATCGATAAACTTGCCGACATTCTCGTCGAGGCATGGGAGCAGATCCCCTTCGTGGAGATGGCAAAAGAGAAAAAACGCGACGGCGTCATTGTCGTAAGCTCTGTAAACAACGAGACCGCAAAGGTCGTAGCGGACATCTGCAAAGATAAGCTTGACGAAAAAATAAAACTCATCGGCACCGACATTCCGCTGCCCATCGAAATGGGTGTAGAAAATTCATCGGAAGTTGGAACCGATCGCGTCGTCGCAGCCGCTGCCGCCTTTGCGGTTATCGAAGACGCCGTTGTGATAGCAGACTTTGGAACCGCAGTAACAATAGACCTCGTCGACGAGAAAGGAACTTTCTTAGGCGGGATCATCGCACCGGGTTTCTCCATCGCCGCCGATGCACTTAACGTAAGGACCGACAAACTCCCCAAGCTTGACTTACAGGTAACCCCGCCAAAAAACTACGCCGGCGGAAACACCTTAGAAGCGATCAATAACGGGCTGTACTTCGCGGCTGTGGGCCTGCTTAGAACCACCGTCGAAAAATACGCTGAGGATATTGGGAAATGGCCGCAGGTCATCGCTACCGGCGGAGCAGCAAGCGTAATAAAAGACGATTGCGATTTCGTCGATTCATGGGTCTCTAACCTCCCCGTACGCGGAGTGGTACTTGCCTACAAAAAATTCGTCGAAGAAAAAATTGAATAGCCAAATAGTAAAATCATGAATACAAAAGCAGCCGTCACAACTCCAAGAGGTTTAGGAGCGATCGCAAACATCCAGCTCGCAGGCGATGATGCCGCAAAGGCGATCGCCAGGGTCGCAAGGCCAACGCCAAAAATTTTCACTGCCGGCCGAATCCACGTATGTGAAGTAATTGATGGCGACAACGTTATAGACCACGTTGTGATAGGCCATGAAAGCCAAAACAACTTCGCGATAAGCTGCCACGGAAACCCCTTCATAACAGAGGCGATAATCAAGCTCCTTCAAAAACACGGCGCACAGATCGTCTCTAAAGAAGAGATGCTGCTGGATCTATCCGGGACAGAAAATACTATCGGAGCTGAAGCCAAACTCGCCAAGCTAAAAGCCCCGAGCATCGAAGCCGTAAAGCTTATCGCTGCCCAATCGCATCAGGGCCTTGCAATGACAGCGGCAAAGTGGCTTGCTGAAATAGACGCATTGGATTTACCGCAAATAAAAAATCAGTGCGATAATATTCTTGCAGACTCTGCCAAAGCAAAGTTCCTTATTACCGGATGCAAGGCGGTAATAGCGGGGGCGCCAAACTCCGGCAAAAGCACTCTTATAAACGCCCTTGCGGGCAAACAAAAAGCGATCGTCACAGACATCGCAGGAACCACCCGCGACTGGGTCAGTATCAACTGCCGCATCGGCCCGGTGCTCGTAGAGTTCATAGACACCGCGGGTCTTGACGAAAACCTTACAAAAGACGACGTCGACAAAGCCTCGCAGCAAGCCGCACACAAAATGATAGAAAACGCAGACTTGATCGTTTACTTAAATGATGCTCAGGCCCCGCCAGAAAACTCGACCTTAGGCCGGCTCGCCGACAAAACCGTTATTTTCGTACAGAACAAATGCGACCTGCTAAGCGACGAGCAAAAAAACAGCCTCCCCGCTGGTGATATCCATTTAAGCGCTGTCACCGGCCTTGGAATTGATAAACTTTGCGACGCCATCATTGACATCCTTGAAGTTAAGGGCTTGGGCCCGCAAACGCCCGTATGCTTTACACAAAGGCAAACCGATCTCTTGACGACAATTTCCAACGCCAAAGAGGTTTCTGATGCCAAAACCGCAATTACACAGTTGTTGTGAAAAAATATTGAAATTTTTGCTTGACAAACATTAGCCTTTGGGCTAAGTTTATTAATAATTGTAAATTTAGCTTCACAGGTAAAGGAGTCTAATTTTGGAAAAACCAAGCTATTATAACCCTTATAGGCCCGGTGCCGGACATATGCCTCCACATTTGGCAGGCAGAACAGAGGAAAAAAGCGAATTTTTAAGACTCTTACAGCAGGATGTTATTCTTGAAAACCTTGTTTTAACCGGCTTAAGAGGTGTTGGAAAAACTGTACTATTGGACACCCTTAAACCAATGGCACGGGAAAATGACTGGCTATGGGCCGGCACGGACTTGTCCGAGTCTGTTAGCATAAGTGAAATTGTCGCCGCAACGAGGTTAATAACAGATCTTTCCGTAGTTACATCCAATGTTGTGTTTGAGATTCAAAAAGTTAAAACTTTCGGCTTTAAGGCAGAGGGAAAACTTATAGAAAATACTTTGAATTATGAAATCCTGCTATCTATTTTTAACAGTATACCCGGCCTTGTTGCCGACAAACTCAAAGGTTTATTAGAATTTGTCTGGGGTTGCATCAAGGATAAAGGGTACAAGGGCATCATCTTTGCGTATGATGAAGCCCAAACAATGTCCGATCATGCAAAAAAAAATGAATATCCGCTTTCTCTTTTGCTGGACGTTTTCCAATCTATCCAGAAAAAAAATATTCCCTTCATGCTTGTACTAACAGGATTGCCAACACTATTTCCCAAGCTTGTCGAGTCGAGAACATTTGCCGAAAGAATGTTCAGAATCCTTTTTCTTGATAAACTTAACGAAGACGAAAGCAGAGAGGCGATAACCAAACCACTTGAAGACCCCAAGTGCAGTTTGAAAATGTCAGACAGTGCAGTTGATCTAACAATAAAGGTTTCAGGGGGATATCCTTACTTTATTCAGTTTATATGTAGAGAAATGTATGATATTTTATCACAATATAGTCCCTTTGATAAACGAACGATTCCTGTTGAGGAAATTACCAGAAAACTTGATAACGATTTCTTTGCGGGCAGATGGGCGAGAGCTACCGATAGGCAACGAGAACTGCTAGAAGTCATTGCGAACCTGCCAACTTCTGAAAAAGAATTTACCGTTCAGGATATTGTTGAGGCATCCAAAGTCTTGGATAATCCATTTAGTTCAAGTCATGTTAATCAGATGCTGTCAAAACTTGTTGACAGGGGTTTGGTATACAAAAACCGTCACGGCAAATACTCGTTTGCAGTACCTCTATTGGGACAATTTATTTTAAGACTTGAAAAAGATCAACAAGGAAAACTCTTTTAGTTAAAATTATGGCGAAACAACCTGAAAAACTGACTCCGGCGATGAAGCAGTTCCATCACTTCAAGGAAAAGCATCCCGACGCGATACTGTTTTTCCGCATGGGCGATTTTTACGAAACCTTCTACGAGGACGCGCAAACGTGCGCCCGCGTACTCGGTCTGACGCTGACCAGCCGAAACAAAAACTCCGCAAACCCCGTCCCCCTGGCAGGGTTACCATATCATGCGGTTGACGGATATTTAAAAAAGTTGATCCTGGCAGGCTATAAAGTGGCTGTGTGCGAACAGGTTGAAAACCCAAAAACCGCAAAAGGCGTCGTAAAGCGTGACGTCGTCCGCATTGTTACCCCCGGCACGCTCACCGACGACATGCTGCTGGATTCGAAAGAGGACAACTTTCTGTGCGCGATCAACCTCGGCGCCAAAGCTGCGGGTCTTTCATGGGTAGACATCTCCACCGGCCACTTCTTCACACAACAGCTAAACGAATCGCAAGTCATCGACGAACTCCTCCGCATCGGCGTAAAGGAATGCATCCTGCCAGAAATGCGAGGCGAGCTTTTCGAAGCAGAAGTCAAAAAACTATCGACCCAGATCGCACAGCTAACCGGCGCAATAGTAACCCACCGCCCGGGATGGTACTTTGACGCCTTCAACGCAAACAGCAAACTGACAAAACATTTTAAGACACAAACTCTCGAAGGCTTCGGTCTGGATGATGGCCACGAAGGGATATCCGCTGCCGGTGCGATACTCGAATACCTTAACGAAACACAAAAAACATCGCTCGGGCACATCTCGTCGATAAAAAAGATCGACCGCAAAGGCCACCTGCACATCGACCAAACGTCGCTGCGTTCGCTGGAAGTCTTACGAACAATGCGCGGCGAATCGACAAAAGGAACACTGCTCGACTCGATCGACCAGACAATAACCGGCATGGGCGCACGCTTAATGAGGGGCTGGATATGTATGCCCCTTTGCGATGTTGACAGCATAAACCAAAGGCAAACCGCTGTTGCAGAATTTCATGACGACTCGATAAGATGTGCGACTCTAAGGGCCCTGCTGAAAAACATCGCAGACATCGAACGCATCGTCGCACGCATAAGCACCTTTAGAACCTCACCCAAGGACCTGGTCGCCCTGGCTGCGACACTAAGACAGATGCCGGCGATAAGAGATGCACTAAACGATTGCCAAAGCCCGCTCTTACAAAACCTCGGCCAAAATACCGACCCCATGGACGAACTTGCGGACCTGCTCGACGCAGCCATAGAGCCCGAATGCCCCTCGCACATTCGCGACGGCGGTGTGCTTCGCAAAGGTTTTAACGAAGAGCTTGACAAGCTAAGGAGCATCTCGACCGACGGCAAAAGTTACCTCGCCGAATATCAACAAAGAGAGATCAAACGTACCGGCATCGCAAACCTGAAAATAGGATACAACAGGGTCTTCGGTTTTTATATCGAGGTCTCAAGG
>JAGLHQ010000201.1 GCA_023143375.1 Planctomycetota bacterium | reverse complement strand
TGGGCATGTTCGCATCGCCGAGAAATCGCCGCTTGTGGTGACGTTTCTTCGGCCAAGGGTCGGGGAAATATATATGGAACCAGTCGATAGAATTATCTGCGATATACTCTTCGATCAAAAACACGGCATCGGTATGGATTATACGGACGTTATCAAGCCCATGCCTCCCGAACCTGTCCAATGCATAGCGATAATACTTGTTCGCCCATTCGATGCCCAGATAATTATTCTCAGGATGTGCTTTCGCCTCGCTTACAAGGAATGTCCCTCTGCCCGAGCCGATCTCGATATGAACGGGCCCGCCGCGTCCGAAAACATCTCCAAAATCGAGTCTGCCATCGAGATTTTCCTCTTTTAGCGAAATATTTTCATAGTCTTTTAATATTCTCTGTGCCATTTTTCCATTCAAAAAGGGTTTATTAACGGCCTTAAGCCTGCTCCTTAGGGAAATTCTACTAAGGATGATACGTAAAATAGTCGATTAATCCGCACATTTTGACCTTTATTGCGTCTAAAGTCAAGCGTTTGACAGTTCGATACGATTAATTGGAACCGTACTTATTTTCGCGACGTAGCAATGGTATGGAAAATCGGGATATATTCTTTTCAGGAAGTTTAACGATGATAAGACCCGCTATAACACTACGCAGGAAGCGGATGATTGTCGATGTCGATACGCAAAGGGACTTCTTTCTTGCAAGCGGGGCCAAGTGTATCAGGAACCACCGCAGGGTTTTGGTGAACATTCGCAGGGTAATGGCATGGTCACGTCTGAAGAATGTGCGTATGGTCTCGACCGTGCAGGGTTATGACCCGTCGGACCGTGAGCATCCGTATTGTGTAAAGGGGACCTACGGCCAGGAAAAGATCAGCTACACGATGCGTGAAAGAAATATTCGCTTCGCCGCTGACGGATGCACCGATCTGCCGAGGGATATATTCAAGGATTACGATCAGGTCATTTTGCAAAAACGCTGTGTCGATCCTTGTGACGAGCCTCGTGCTGACAGGATATTAAGCGAGCTTGCTATTAACGATTTCATTGTTTTCGGTGCTGTTGCAGAGGATTCGGTAAAGGCGACCGTTCTTGGTCTTCTCGCTCGCAAAAAACACGTAACGGTTCTTACCGATGCGACAGGCTCGCACGATAAAGCCGCTGCTGAGATCGCTTTCAGACAGATGGAAGCAAAAGGAGCCAAACTTTCCGATACAAAGTCGCTGTTTGGTTCGACCCACTTACGGCTTGTCGGCACCTGCGAATGCGATCGATGTCAGGGCAAGGTCACCAAGACTTCCGTCGCATAATACCTGAATTTCTTACAGATTTGGCATTTTGCAAAAGTGTACCAAAAGTATACCGTTTTCATACCGATTTAAAAAGCAACCCGTGTTTTTGGAGTCAGAATAGGGCTTGCTCTTTTCGTTACCGCTTACCATGTGTCCGGTTAAGTCAGATTATTTGACACTTTTGAGCCAGTTGTACCACTCGTCGAGGCCGTCGCCTCGGGTTGCGGATATTTGGAATATGTCTGCCCCTGGATTTAACCGGTTGATCTCGCTTAGCACTTTATCAAGGTCGAAGTCAATATAATCAATGAGATCCATCTTGTTGATGAGTATCACGTCCGCTTTTGCGAATGTTCCGGGGTACTTGGTCGGTTTATCGTCGCCTTCGGGAACGCTTAGCACGACGACGCGTTTCTTTTCACCAAGATCGAACGACGACGGGCAGACCAGATTGCCGACATTTTCTATAAATATGATGTCAAGCTCTTTGGCAGGTATCGCGGACAGCGCCTTTTCAACCTGTTCCGCTGATAGATGACAGGCCCCTTTCGTTTCTATCTGAATTGCAGGTGCGCCGGTTGTGCGTATTTTTTCAGCGTCGGTATCGGTCTTGATGTCGCCTTCTACGACACCGATCTTAATTTCTTTTTTGGTATCTAAGATCGTTCTGGAAAGGATCGTCGTTTTGCCCGAACCCGGCGATGAAATAACATTGATGCAGACAATATTGTTCTCGGCGAAGAACGCCCTGTTCTGCATTGCGCATTCTTCGTTCTTATCCAGTATTTTTTTGTTGAGCGATACTTTCATTATTCTTTGTCCTGAAATTCTATCTCTTCTAAGAGCAGGGGAGCGTCCGGCTCGAATTTTATATCTGTGCTTTTGCATTTAACGCATCCGCCGGCGTATATGTCAAAGTCGAATACTTCGCTGCATTCGTTACATTTTGCTTTTAAAGGAATATGCTCGATCACAAGCCTCATCCCTTCGCAAACGGTTCCATTGGTTGCGGCTTCAAACGCGAAGTTCATCACCTCGTCGTTTATGGGGTTAAGCTGCCCGCAAGACATTTTTGCCGAGACGGGCCTTTTGCCAAGCTTGTTTGCGTGTTCGAGTATCGTTTCAAAAACGCTTTGTGCTACCACTGTTTCGTGCATCAGCATATCCTCGGCAGTTCTCGGCCATACGGCATCTGGACGATCCGTTTGCCGCCGATAGCGGTGACTATTTCGACGACCGGATCACCTTGCGGCGGCTTAACCTCTCCGATGATCGCCGCATTTTTACCAAGCTCGTCGCTTTTGATAATTTTCAAAACTTCCTCTGCAACTTCATTAGCTACAACAAAGACAACCTTTCCTTCGTTGGCGATATTTATCGGGTCAAACCCCAGCATCTCGGCGGCTGCTTTTACCGTCGTATCCACCGGAATATCTTTTTCTATCAGTTCGATGTCCAGTCCCGTTGCCGTTGCGATCTCGTTAAGCGTTGCCGCGATCCCGCCTCGTGTCGGGTCCCGCATGAATTTCACCTGATCGGTCGCGTCCAGCACCTTTTCGACGAGTCCGTTAAGCGTTGCACAATCGCTTTTGAGCGTCGATTTGAATTTTATCCCTTCCCGCTGTGACATTATCGTCATGCCGTGATCGCCGACAGTTCCGTTTATGATAACCTTATCGCCGGCCTTGATGTTATCGAAAGACAGGTTTGCGTTTTCGTGTTTGGTTCCGATCCCTGCGGTGTTTATAAATATGTTGTCCGCACTTCCGGCGTCGACTACTTTGGTATCTCCGGTAACGATAGATACGCCTGCCTGCTTAGCAGCCGTTGAAACGGAGGTTAATATTTTATCCAGTGTCTCTATCTCAAGGCCCTCTTCGATGATAAGCGACAGGCTAAGCGCCGCCGGTCTTGCTCCTGCAACGGCCAGATCGTTTACCGTCCCGCACACTGCCAGCTTACCGATATCGCCGCCGTTAAAGAATATCGGCTTTACCACAAAGCTGTCTGTCGTAAAGCAAACGTTATTCGATTCGAGGTTTAGCTCGGCAGCATCGGTAAGCTTGTCGGTCTTGTCCTGGAATTTCGGAATGACGATCTTAGAAAGCAGATCGTTGCTTACCCTGCCGCCGCCTCCGTGTGCGAGCAGTATTTTCTTACCATTGGTGTCACTCATTATCTGCGTTGCCTCCTGCCATACTTGTACCACGCTGAGCACGCTCCCTCGCTGCTGACCATGCAAGGTCCGACGGGTGTGTCCGGCGTACATTTTTTATCGAACAGTCCGCACTCAGGTGGGCTGATAAGTCCGCACAGTATCTCGCCGCATCGACATCCGCCAAGCTCTTCTGCGGGAATCTCTTCTATGCCGAATCTTTTCATCGCATCGAACTCGGCATATTCTGCTTTAAGCGCTAATGTTCCGGCCGCTATTTTGCCGAGCCCGCGCCAGTAACCGTCTGTCGGTTCCATGTATTTGGCGACTAACTTTTGTGCGGTCAGATTTCCTTCGGGCTTTACAACCGCATCGTACAGGCAAGTTACGTCTGCTCTGCATTCGATGAGTTGTCTGCATATCTCGGCGATGCCTTCGATCAGTTGCATCGGCTCAAAGCCTGCCACCACGCACGGCTTTTTAAACTTTTCAACGATTGGCCTGTATGCTTGGGACCCGATCATAATGCTGACGTGTCCCGGACATAAAAACGCGTCGATCTTATTGTTCATTCCGGATAGAAGTGCCTCCATTGCAGGAACGACAAGTTTATGTCCGCTGAAAATGACAAAGTTTTTGAGGCCTTCTTTTTTCGCCTGTTCGACCGCTACCACCGTCGCAGGTGTCGTCGTTTCGAAACCTACCGCTACAAAGACCACGGTTTTGTCAGGATTCTTACGAGCAAACTCAAGTGCGTCCTCACTGCTCATGACGACCTTAACATTTTCCCTGTGGCTTGTCTCAAGCGATCCGTTCTTGCCCGGCACACGCATCATATCGCCGTAGGTTGCGATAATGCAATCATCCCGCTGTGCCAGATCGATCACAATGTCGATATATCCCTGATCGGTAACACACACGGGACATCCGGGCCCCGATAAGAGCTTTACATTTTCAGGTATCGTCGAGCGTATCCCGTTACGAAATATCGAAACGGTATGAGTGCCGCAAACTTCCATGATATTTATTTCTCTGCCCATCGCCTCGCAGGCAACATCCATCAATGCATGAGCTTTACGAATTCTTTCTAACATACTAAATCCAATCCCGCCACTTTGTCATTCCTGCGAAAGCAGGAATATATATTGTACAATTACAATTTGTACTGCTTAAAAAAATAATAAATCAAGAGTTTATCGCCCTATAAGGGCGAGTCTTTATGTTTTTCCTGTTCTTCTAATTCTGCTATTTCTGCGAAGAGCTGCCACGTATTTTTCGCTTCTTCTTCGTCGACTTGTGCGATGGCAAAGCCGGCGTGGATCAGCACAATGTCTCCGAGTTTAACTTCCGGAGTTAATGTAGTGCGGATATTCCAGTGATTGCCCATCGCATCGGCTACTGCCTTATCGCCGGTAAGGGCTATTATTCTTGCAGGTACTGCTAAACACATAACTACTCGTTCCCATATATCTCGGCTGCTATCGCCGCCTGGCCTAATGATATTCCGCCGTCGTTGGCGGGTATCTTGGTCTTGAATAATACCTTAAAATCTCTTTTTTTCAATAGTCTTATCAAATACTCGCTCAAATAGCGGTTACAAAACACGCCGCCGCTAAGTGCGACTACCGATATGCCGCTTGTTTTCCTCGCCGCCTCGGCAAGCGCAAAAAGCCCATTTCCCACGCCGTTATGAAACTTCGTCGATATCACCGCAGGCTCTGTCCCGTTGGTGACGTCGTCGATAATCTCAACTACCATGCTACGAATATCCAGCAGCGATGTTCCATTAGAATCTTGCTTTATCTCAATTTTATACGCATCTTTTATGTCTTTTCGCGTTATTGCCTCTAATGCCATAGGAAGCTGCGCCTCAAAATGATTGCAGGTGCCCATCCCTGCGAGCGCACTGACGGCATCAAACAGCCTGCCCGCACTGGAACTGTTAACCACGTTAAGCCCCTTTTCAAGCTGCTGGACGATGAGGTTTGTCTTGGTTGTGTTCGGCTCTATTGTTTTCAGTAACGCCATGTTTTCTTCGATCATTTCTTTGCCGAACAGGCCGTACAACAGCCCAAGTATCACACGTATCGGTTCTTTCGAGGCCTTGTCTCCGCCCGGCAGCGGGTAGTATTCGAGGTGCCCGACTCGTTTGAATTTTTTTAGGGATGCGATAAAACATTCGCATCCCCATATCGCACCGTCGGTCCCTAAGCCTGTCCCGTCAACAGCCAAACCGATAACAGGTTCGCTTATATCGTACTCAGCGAGCACCGAAGCGATGTGCGCCCAGTGATGCTGGACCTCGATGATTTTTTCTGCTTTCAATGACTTTGCAAATTGCGTTGACAGGTATCCCGGATGCAGATCGCAGGCGACAACCTCGGGCTCGATCTCGAAGAGGCCCTTTAAATGTTCTACGCTCTTTGTGTAGTGCCGGTACACGTCGCCATTTTCAAGATCGCCGATATGTTCGCTTAGTATGTATTGGTTGTTCTTTACAAAGCAGAAAGTGTTCTTTAGGTCGGCACCGGCGGCGAAGATATGTTTCTTGCTGTCGGTTTTCCTGATGACAGGTGCAGGCACAAACCCCCTTGCCCTTCGCAGGAATGCGCAATTACCGTCTATTACCCGAACCACCGAATCGTCCACCTGGCGATATACATCCCTGTCGTGCATTACAAATGCGCCTGCGATAGCGCTAAGCTTTTCGAGTGCTTTTTCATTATCGCATATCAGCGGCTCATCGGAAATGTTCGCGCTGGTCATCACCAGCACATCGATCCCGTCCCGCCCAAAAAGCAAATGGTGCAGCGGCGCATAAGCAAGCATAAAACCAAACGTGCTCGTACCTTCTGCAACCGACGGGGCTATCGCGGTACCGGTTTTTCTGTCAAGCAGGACTACCGGTGCCTGCGGGCTTTGCAATAGTTTTTTCGATTCGTCGTTTATTTCCGCAAACTCTGATATTTTTTCAATGCTTCCAGTCATCATCGCAAACGGTTTATGATCCCGATGTTTTCGTTTTCGTAAAAGCTTCACTGCGTCTTCGTTGGTTGCATCGGCTGTCAGGTGAAAGCCGCCGATGCCTTTTATCGCGACGATCTTTCCTGCCGATAGAAGCGATGCTGCTTCGGCTACCGTATCATCGGTTCCCTGTTTTATTGTTTCGCCTTTGCTGTCAGCCAGCCACACCCCCGGCCCGCACGCTCCGCACGCCACCGGCTGAGCATGAAACCGCCTGTCATGGACCTCGGCATATTGTTCGCCGCACAGTTGGCACATCTCAAACTCATCCATCGTCGTGTTGCATCGGTCATACGGGATCGTCTTTACGATCGAATACCGCGGGCCGCAGTTAGTGCAGTTGATGAACGGGTACCGATAGCGAAAGTCGCCTGTGTCATTAAGCTCGCCCTGGCATTGTTTGCAGGTTGCGATGTCCGGGCTTACTTGCGACAGCGGCGCGCCGGTTTCCTCGCTCGGCGCGATCTGGAATTTTTCTTCGCTGTTCAAAGGTTCCATCTGGCCGACAGTACACGAAACGATCTCCATCAAAGCAGGGCTCTTTGTCCCATCGGTTAGAAACTCGATGAATTTATCGATTTTGCTTTGCTCGCCCTGCACTTCGATGGTAACACCGACGCTGTCATTGCACACGCTGCCGCTAAGGGCAAACTCGGTAGCAAGCCGATATATGAACGGCCTGCATCCGACGCCCTGAACCCTGCCGCTAATACTGATTTTCGTTCGATTTATCAATGTCATTTCCTTGCCTGATACGTTCATTATAAATATTAGTCACATCAAGGGAATGTTTTTTTATTTATACCTCGTTTTCGCGCCAAAAACGCAGGCTGCATAGCTGTTTTTCGGTCGAAAACCGGGGGCTTTCCGGGCTGTAAATATTATATAACTGCTTTTGTAGCAATGAGTTATGGGTGAAAAATTTTTCAGTTTTTCGCAACCCATCGCCAAATTTATGGTATAATATAAGTGTAAGCTGAGGTAGTAATAAGTTGGGAGATCAATGATATGCGTATCTCGGCAAGTACAATTAAATATTTTGTTATGGTTGAAGGGGCTCGAGGGCCACCGTAAAACCAAAGAAAAACCGTTTGTTTTCCCAAACGGTACTAAGGGCCTTTAGAGGCTTGCGATGCAGTAAATAAAGGAAAAAAGCCGTGTTCACCACGGCTTTTTTATGCGCACACCGAACCGCCAACCCCTTAAAAACCTTGCAATAAGAACAATTACAAATATACTGCGTTCGATGAATTAACTTTTACGGCAATTGTTTCGGGTAATGGTGAAAGGCTTACATTATGGCGAACAGCAGCATTACAGCACCGAAAGGTTTCAAGGCAGCCGGATTAGCAACCGGCGTAAAGAGATCGGGCAATCTTGACTTAGGCGTCATCCATTGTCCGGACGGTGCAAAGGCGGCGGGGGTCTTTACAACTAATAAGATCGTTTCATCGGCGGTGACCGTTTGCAGGGCGCATGTAAAAAGCGCAAAAGTTTACGCCGCGATAGTTAATTCCGGCAACGCCAACGCATGCACCGGACAAAAGGGTTTTAACGATGCCGTGACCATGTGTCAAAAAACTGCCAAAGAGCTTAACGTAAAACCCAACCAGGTTCTCCTCGCCTCAACCGGAATCATCGGCGAGCCGCTGCCTATAAAAAAGATCACAACCGGGATCGCCAAAGCAACCGATAAGCTGAGCCCAAGTGCAAAAGCGGGGCTTGATTTTGCCAAAGCAATAATGACAACCGATACAAGAGCAAAGCAGGCTGTTACAACGATAAGGGTATCAGGCAAAGAAATAACTATCGCCGGCACCGTCAAGGGCGCAGGCATGATCGGGCCCAACATGGCAACTACCATCGCGGTATTAACGACCGACATCGACATCTCAAAACCGCTGCTGGCAAAGGCGTTAAAAGACGCCATCGGCGATTCGCTCAACAAGCTAACCGTCGACGGCCACCAAAGTACTAACGACACTGCGATGATACTCGCCTCAGGAGCGGCGGGCAACAGACCCGTCACCAGTCAGTGCCCCAGGTACAAAGCGTTCGCAAAGGCATTAAAGGGGCTTTGCTCCGACCTTGCAAAGCAGATGGCCCTGGATGCAGAGGGTGCGACAAGAATGTTTACCGTTGTCATTACCGGTGCTGCCGGCAAAAAAGACGCCGCCCGCGCTGCCCGCGCCGTGGCGGATTACGACCTTGTAAAATGTGCCATCCACGGCGCCGACCCGAACTGGGGCCGAATAATCTGCGCCGTAGGCTCATGCGGTGTAAAATTGAACCTGGACAAACTCTCATGCAAAATCGGCGATATCAGCGTCTTTAAGCAAGGAATACCTGTGAAATTCAACGCTAAAAAGGCGTCGAAAATCATTAAAGCCAAACACCACACCATAACAGTGGCCCTTGGAGTCGGAAAGGATACCGATTTTTGCTACGGTTGTGACCTAACTAAAGGCTACATAACAATTAACGCCGATTACCACACTTAGCCGATAAACCACAAGGGTTTGTTGCTCAAATAGCTTTCGGGCAAAAAGGCAAGTTCTTTTGCCGTAATGTGTTTGGGCAACGCACCCTAAGGGCCGAAAATAACATTTTTTCAAACAGCAGATCGCAAGGCCCAACCTTTGGAACGTATACAATATCAAAGTTATAGTATACTTGTTTATGAAACGCAAAAAGTTTTGTGTTTTCGCATGATTTTGACTTGCAATGAATCGTTATTTGGTTAGACTACGGGTCAATTTCATGCCTATTGTAAATAATCAGTATTAATAGTTAAGACAGAAGGAGTTTAACTGTGGAAAAGCTAACAAAAGCTATAACGATTGGGTCACTTGTGCTTGTTCCTACAAGCACAGCCTGGGCCTCAGAAGCCGCAGGATCGATCCCCGACGTGTGGTGGATCGCACCGATCAGTTCGGTTATCGCATTGATCGCTGCCGTCTTTTTCTACAAAAAGATGATGACGGCCCCCGAAGGCAACGAAACAATGGTAAAGATCGCCAAGCACGTTCGCGAGGGTGCTTATGCCTATCTGTTCAGGCAGTATAGAGTCGTCACCATCGTCTTTGGTGTGCTGTTTGCGATCTTCACATTCCTGGCATACATCGGCGTTCAGAACCCGTTTGTGCCCATTGCATTTTTGACAGGCGGTTTCTTTAGCGGCCTTTGCGGTTTCCTCGGAATGAAGACCGCAACGAACGCTTCGGCTCGTACCGCTCAAGGCTGTTCCGAAAGCCTTAACAAAGGCCTTCAGGTTGCTTTCCGTTCTGGTGCTGTTATGGGTCTTGTCGTCGTTGGCTTCGGTCTGCTCGATATCACACTGTGGTATCTTGTTCTCGATAAGCTCGTTTACACCGCCTCAAATATGACAAGCGGTCTTCAGTTCCTTGGTCTTACACTCGTTCCGGAAAACATGGACACACATCATAAGCTCGTCGAGATTACAACAACAATGATAACATTCGGCATGGGTGCTTCGACACAGGCACTGTTCGCACGTGTTGGCGGCGGTATCTATACAAAGGCTGCCGACGTCGGTGCTGACCTCGTCGGTAAAGTTGAAGCAGGTATCCCCGAAGACGATCCTCGCAACCCGGCAACGATCGCTGACAACGTTGGTGACAACGTTGGCGACGTAGCAGGTATGGGTGCCGACCTTTACGAAAGCTATTGCGGTTCGATCCTTGCAACCGCCGCTCTCGGTGCCGCTCTTCCAGCATCGGCTCTTCTGGCCCACAACATGGACCAGACCATGGCAGTTCTTTCGCCGATGATCGTCGCAGGTTTCGGCATCATCCTTTCGATCGTCGGAATAATGATGGTTAAGTGTAAAGAAGGCGCTACACAAAAGAGCCTCCTAAACGCATTGCTCGTGGGAACCTTAGGAAGCTCGGTCCTTATCCTTGCAGCCCTGGCATATATGGCAAACGTCGGCTGGATTACTTGGGGTATCTTCGGTTCGGTTGTTTCAGGTTTAGTTGCTGGTGTCTTGATCGGCCAGCTCACAGAGTACTACACTTCTGCCGAGTTCAAACCGACAAAGGGTATCGCAGCACAGACTGAGATGGGTGCAGCGACAACGATCATCGACGGTTTCGCAACCGGCATGTACTCAGCAGGCCTTCCTGCGGTAGTTATTGTTATCGGTATCCTCTGTGCCTATGGCTTCGCAGGCGGTTTCACCAGCCCAGCCATGGGTCTTTACGGTATCGGTTTCGCAGCCGTCGGTATGCTGGCAACACTCGGTATCACACTTGCGACCGACGCTTTCGGCCCTATCGCTGATAACGCCGGCGGTAACGCTGAGATGAGCGGGCTTGGCGAAGAAGTAAGAAGTAGAACAGACGCTCTCGATTCACTCGGTAACACAACTGCGGCCACCGGGAAAGGTTTTGCCATCGGTTCGGCAGCTCTTACAGCTATGGCTCTGCTGGCAGCATACCTCGAAGAGGTTCGCATCTGGATCGGAAGGCTCGCAGCAGAAAGCGCTGACGGAACATACACTGTTGGCAACATGGCCTTTACTCAGGCTGAAGCAAAGGTTGCCCAATTATCGGATTTCGTAGCCGCTTACGACCTGACCATCATGAACCCCAAGATCATCTGCGGAATGTTTGTAGGCGCAATGATGGCATTCGTTTTCTCGGCGATGACAATGAAGGCTGTCGGACGTGCCGCAGGTGCTATGGTTAACGAAGTAAGACGTCAGTTCCGCGAGATACCAGGTATCCTCGAAGGTACAGGCGAGCCTGACTATGCAGAGTGTGTTTCCATCTCGACGCTTGGCGCTCAAAGAGAGATGATTCTGCCGTCTGCTCTGGCTATCATCGTTCCGGTTCTAACTGGTCTGCTCTTAGGTGTTTCTGGTGTCATGGGCCTCTTAGTTGGCGGCCTGACATGCGGTTTCACTCTCGCTATCACCCTGAACAACGCAGGCGGTGCATGGGACAACGCCAAGAAGTACATCGAAAATGGTGCTTTCGGCGGAAAAGGCTCTGACGCTCATAAAGCAGCGGTTGTTGGCGATACAGTCGGTGATCCGTTCAAGGACACCTCCGGCCCAAGCCTAAACATCCTGATCAAGCTGATGACAATGGTTTCAGTCGTTTTCTCCGGCGTGGTCGTCAAATTCGCACCGATGCTCTCAGACGCGGTTTCAGGTATGATGGGAATCGGCAAATAGTCAACTATTGACTATTACACAATTTGTTAGTATCCTACGGGGACGGCCAACCAGCCGTTCCCGTTTTTTATTGGTGAAAGCCCCGAAGGGGCGAAAGAAAAATAGATTAAGTTCTCCTCTGCGGCCTCTGCGTCCTCAGCGGTAAAAGAAAATATTTTAGGAAGACAATTTTGACAAAGAAACAAGATAATGCAGTAAAGGCCGCAAAGGAACTGGCCAACAAAGCCGCCCTTATCGCCCATGAACGTAACTGTACCGACATTACGATCCTCGACATAACAGGCATCAGCCCGGCGACCAACTTCTTCGTGATAGCAACATCGACCTCTGCCCGTCAGGCAAGAACCGTCACCGACGAGATAACAGAATATGCCAAAAAGCATGGCCACCAGCGTTTCGGATCAGCCGGCTACGAGCAGGGCCGATGGATACTGACAGACTTCGTGGACGTCGTCGTGCACATCTTCGACGAAGAATTCCGCGAATACTATAGCCTCGAAATGCTATGGGGCGACGCAAAACACCTAAAAATAAAAAAGGAAAAGAAGTAATGCAGCCGGTAATGGACCTACTCGACGCAAAAGTAACTCGCGCTATGTCCGCAGC
>JAGLHQ010000200.1 GCA_023143375.1 Planctomycetota bacterium | reverse complement strand
TTTTTTTATTAGGATTGGTATTAGTTTACACCTTTTTAAAATCCCATTCTCCTGTTTCCGATCAGTTAAATTTAAACCAGCGTTTATCGGGTTTCGTTTGCGGCTGCTTTACCTGCTTGCCAAAGCAGAACAGGTGCTCAAACCCTTTTACAAAGACCTGCCCATCGCTGATCGCCGGTGACGCATAGCAGGACTCGCCCATCTCATACGTCGCAACTCGCTCGAACTTCCTGCCGGGCTTGATGACATTGACCTGGCCGTCGTCGTTGATCACGCACACCCGTCCGTCTATCAGGACCGGGGAGGCATGATGCCTGCCGAGCTTTTCCTTCCAAAGCACCTCACCTGTCCCCGCCTCATAGCAGAAAGCATTTCCGCCTCTGTGGAGAGTGATCAGGAAGTCACCGGCGACGATCATAGACGGGGTGTATGGAGCTCCTTTGGTGTCTGACCATGCGACATGCGTTTCGGTGACGTTTCCCTTTCCGTCTGGTTTGATCGCCAGCAGCTTGGTCTTTGGCCAGCTACTGCTAACGAAGATCAACCCCGCGCTTTCACTGTAAACCGGCGTCACCACGAATTGCTTCGAGGGACCGTCAACCGTCCACAACTGCTGGCCGGTGTCAGGGTCGAAACTGCTCACACATCGGTCGCCGCACTGGATCATCTGAACCTTCCCTGCCATCTCACGGATCAACGGCGCGCTATAGCTGGGTCCCTTGTTGCTGCGATCATTGCGCCACAGCGTCTTACCGTCATCGCGGCTTAGTGCGATAAGGA
This sequence comes from Planctomycetota bacterium, assembly GCA_023143375.1. Classification (GTDB taxonomy): domain Bacteria; phylum Planctomycetota; class Phycisphaerae; order Sedimentisphaerales; family Anaerohalosphaeraceae; genus JAFGKL01. The sequence goes on along the minus strand of JAGLHQ010000200.1, from coordinate 3,745 downwards.
AGGAATTGTTGTCTTCGCCGTCGCCATCGATGATAACTTTGTCCTTGAACAGAACCGGCGAGTTGCTAAACCCCCACATACCTTTGTGTGTCCCCAGCGGTACTTGCCAGAGCTGCTTACCCGTCGCCAGGTCATGGGCAGCTGCAATAAGGTTGTCGCCGACCCGGAAGACGACGTACACACGCTTTCCATCGGTGACCGGCGTCCCGGACGCATAGCTGTTTTCTTTATGGAGTTTTTCCAAGGGGCCCTTTACAACTGTCTGCTGCCAAAGGATCTTTCCGCTGTTTCTGTCGAGGCACACCAGCACACGTTCCTTCGAAGCATCTATACCGGTGACAGTACACACATAATCACCCCAAACGATCGGTGATCCATGCCCCTTTCCCGGAATTCGAGTTTTCCAAACCGCCTCAGCGGGATCCCAATTGGTGGTAATGTTCTTTTCGATACAGGTTCCATCAGCCCGAGGCCCTCGCCAGCCGGGCCATGCCTCAGCCTGCGTTGTGCCGGCAACAGCCGTCAGCAGGCCGCCCAACAGCAGTGCAAAAACGATATTTCTATTCATAAAATTCACAACTCCTCTTAATACCCTTGAAAGGATACAACTAACCATACAAAACACGCTTCACGCATTATACACACATCCAGTCAACTGTCAAAAAACACTTCGTTACGCCAAAATCAAGGGGCAGTTTTTGAAATTGGGTTTGTTTTTTTTGGCGATTTTTAGCTATCTCCTTAATTCATTGTTATTGCTTGGCTTATGACGATTTTGCAATTCTCAAATTGGGTTTGTTTTCCATATATTACCTTTTTGGCTTTAAGCTTTAATACCTATGATTTAATCCATTTTTTACCACGAAGTACATCAAAACTTCGAACTGTAACATTTTCAATCCTACGCAAAGTCGACATAGTTTTTTACCGCAAAGGCGCAAAGGTGCCTAATTCATATTTTAAAGAACTACCTTGCGACGTACCTAAGGCATAAACCGTCGCTTACTTGGTCTGCTGACCTGACTTGACCTGCTGGTCGTACTGCCTCTGCTGAGACACTTATATTATACACTATATAATTAACAAGTCAAGTAGGTTTTGTAAATATTTAACAAAATTTAGCACAAATCTACGCGAACCAGGAAGCGAATGAAATAAGTCTGTATGGAATGGCAAGATATTTCTCCGATTCACAGCGAGCAAGATGAAAGTGATGCTTGTGATATTTTAACCGCAAAGGCGCAGAGACGCAAAGGCGCAGGGAAAAGAAAGAAAAAGGGTTAAAAAGTTTAAAAACGGCTGTTATTATGCAAAAAACGAAAAAATGGATGAAATGTGCTTTCTTTGCGCCCCTTCGACTTTGCTCGGGGCAGGCAAGGCGCGGAGGTAACCAAATTGCCTATTGTAACAAAAAGGTCCGGCGGACCTTAAATTTTCCTATCATTTTCAGTTTTATCAATATAAATATCTCCTGCAACTTGGGTTCCTCCAGGGGAATCGGTCATCGTTTGCTGAATAATTGGCTCACTCAAAGCTTCTTCGTTTTGGGTACGTTTGTTGCATGAGCTAAAGCCTATCGCTCCTGCAATTACTATTACAGCAACTATTATGCTCAAAATAAGGGCAACTCTTTCAATCTTTTTCCATATACTTTTTTTCTTTTCAGCAAGAAGGTTTGATTCATTAATGTTGTTATTTCCAACAATTATATCACCACCAGCGGAGATATTCCCGCCCGCCTTGACAAATGGGGTGTTTGACTTAGCTTCTGACTCTGTTTCTGTTGGCTTTTCTTCTCTCCCAATATGTTGGGCTTTGATTGTCTGTAGAGCTGATGTTATAGTTTTCCTAACTTCCCTGTAGTTGAACGTGGCTATCTTACTTTCTAAATGTTGCCAAACTGCGCGACAAAGCCTATCAGACAAAATCTCTTCTCTCAGTGGATCAAAATATATCCTTTTACGTCCTGCCTGCCAGTTTTGCGCATCGTGGATTATAGCCAGTAAAATAAACTGATAATCCAACAGTTCAAGCCCATTGTAATCTTCACCAATAGAGCCATAAATCATACTGGATAGATAACTCAGTGGACTAGGCTTTGGCTTTTCATTCATGTAAAAATGAACATCAAGGCCCTCGTCACTGGCAAAATATACACCCTTTCCCCACATAAAGCCTTTCATATAGGAAGTCCACCAAAACCATCCTTCCCCATCTTTGTTTTCATCATATTGCGTTAGTCCTGCATCTTTTGCCTTCTGCCATTCAGACCGAAGATACTGACCATATTCCTCTGCTTTTTGTATTACTTTTTCGGTATGCTCAATCATCGATGATTTTAATTGAGGATTATTTATAAGTGCCTCACCTATTTCATCAGCTATTTCGGCCAAGAAATTCCTGTCTGACATCGTTTCTCCTAACAGATTCTTTTCAATCACTTCGTGTAGCTTTGATGGTCATCAGAGGTGCGACGATCTTTCTATGCTGTCATTATAGCCGGAAGATGCAGGCTTACAACAGTTTATCTTCAATGATCGCAGCGATTATGCACTATGTGCAGATGACAAACAAACGGATCAGCGGGTTATGTGCCTTAAAACAGTATTTTCCTTTCGCATTGGCTGTTCGCATATATAATAGAAGGGACTGATAGAGCAAGGGAAATGAAAGTAATTTTTAATAACTATAATACAACCGAACAGAAGGGACGCTAAGATGAGGCTTTTTAGAGAAATAAAAGCGATTTGCATGGTACTGACGATCGTTTTTTTAACTTCATGCACTAATGCAAGCACACCGGCCGGCAAGGTGCAGGAGCCGAAGAAGCAGACGATTACTCGCAAGGCAGAGGGGCAGAGTATCAAACTGATGAGCTATAATCTGAAATTCGCCAGCCCTACTTTCAAACCGTTGTGGTCGGTGCGGCGCGGGTGGCAAGTGGATATGATCAACAAATACGGCCCGGACATCATCGGAACGCAGGAAGGGCTAAAGGAGCAGATCGATTTTCTGATGGACGAACTGCCTGAATATGTGGTTATCGGAGAAGGGCGCAAAGGCGGCGACGACGATGAGCACATGGCTATTTTCTTTCGCAGGGACCGCTTTCGCCTGCGGGAGATGGGAACTTTTCAATTGTCGGAAACACCGGAAGTGCTGGGCAGCGGTCCCGCAGTTAACCCCCGCATTGTCACCTGGGCGCGGCTTGCGATCATAAACAGACCCGCCGACGGAAAACCCGGCCCCTATCCAATGGATTACAGGGGGCATTGGGAAAACACACAGGAGTTTTACGTGTTTAACACCCATTTCTTTACCGGCGGCAGCGGTTATCACAAAGCAAAACTAAACAGTGCCAAGCTGATCCTGGAAAGGATCAATGCTTTCAATCGGTTCGGTGAATGGACAAAAGATCGACCTGTGTTTTTAATGGGCGATTTCAATGCTCGGCCGGGCGGTGGAGTGTACAAAATATTTGTCGGAGATGAAAAATCAAATGACCCTCTATTGTTAAAGGACAGCATCAAGGGAGGCCTTGGAATAGACTGGATATTATACAAAGGAAATGTTGACGTTCTTCATTATGAGAAGGTGGATTACAATGTTGACGGTGTGTATCCATCGGATCACAAACCGATTTTCGTCGAATTCCAAATTCTCGATAAATAAATCAACTTGACCAGGTATTTGCCCGGGGCTCGACGATAAAAACATTACCTTTCAAACGGATATGAATTTGCGC
>JAGLHQ010000020.1 GCA_023143375.1 Planctomycetota bacterium | reverse complement strand
TTGTGATTTATAACGAAAAATTAACATGTGCCAATGAGCACGAATAACAGAATGAGCGGAAAACCTTTGCGTGAAAGGTGCGTCTGTAGAAATGTAAGAAAAAACAAAAAAAGTTATTTTGTACTTGAAAGATGGCCTCATAACAGAGCACGAAGAAAAGAAACCGCGGATTTTTAAAAAGGTAAAGGGCGTAAAGAATGATTATAAATTACGAATTATGAATTACGAATTGTGGAGTCCGGCCTTTGGCCGGGGCTGATTTTAAAGGCCTGAAATACGGGCTGAAATTGATGTTTTATAGTCATTTTGTTATTGTCTTTTGGGGGAATGCGCGGTAAGTTGGTTACAGAAAAGCCCAGCACCAATTTACCACAGCAGCCCAATTGGTGCTGGATAAGTCGCTTCGCTCCGAAAGAAAAGAAACTGCGGATTTCGCAGATTACTCGGATTATTGGTAGTTTATGGTTGCTCTTTTTAAAGTTCCCTGTTAGTTTATTTACTGATGAAAAAGGAGTAGAGATCCGTCTACGCCAGATGGCTTCGACGCGATTCTAAAGTCACTTCAAATAACAGCAGAAAAGCAGAAGGAAAAAATGCGATATTCCGTTAACAAACATGAGATAAGAACTGAAAATGCTGCTAAGTCTATGCGGCAAGCATCGAAATACATCGTTAATTGGCTTGTAGAGAATGTTAAGGTTAAAAGTTTATTGGATTTTGGATGTGGAAAGCTCCGTTATGCACGCCATTTAGTTCAATTATGTGATCATTTAGGGTTAGTTGATTCAAAAGTTCAGATAGAGCGAAGACAAAAGATTGGTGGATTAAATACTACAATTAATGACTATGCACTTAGATACTGGCCTCATTCTGTAGTCTATTCACTTGAAGAATTTTGGGAAAAGCCAAGACAAAAGTATGATTTTGTTCTGTGTGCAAATGTTATTTCTGCCATACCATCAAGAAGGATTAGGGCAAAATCATTAACTGCAATACAGGGTTGTCTGAAAAAAAAAGGCCAACTACTTGTGGTGAACCAATATGAAAATTCATATTTTAAAAAAATGATGCATTCAGAGAACGCAAAGCCACATCTTGATGGTTATTTGCTGAACTCTAAGAATGGGAATTATTATTATGGAATTTTGAATGAATCAAAAATGAGCAGTATTTTAAAAAATTGTGGCTTTGAAGTCTGTGATAGTTGGAGTAGTGGTCAGTCAGCATTTGTTCTTGCGGGAATCTAATATTGGGGAGTACAACTATGAAAATATTTGGTCAACCAGAAAGTTATTCAGATATCCTTCTGAGAGTTTTTTATTGCACCTTAGCAATAAGTCTTATTTGTGTGTGTATTTTGAGTTATTATTCCCCTAGCTTGAAAAGTATCATTGATTCAATCTCTGTTGAAGCAGACATTGGTGTAATTAAGGGTGTTAAAGCTCTCTATGTACTAATCCCCTTAGTTGTCGCGTTTATTTCCCGAATCGTTAAACTTCACGATAAGATTTCAGATCTGTTCTCGATAAGACATGAGTTTGATAAAAAGCATATTCTCTTACCAATAGCACGAAAAGTTGGTTATGATTTATCTACAGATATAAATAAGGAAAAACGAAATAATTTAATGTATAAAGTTTTTTATCCTTATGCAGGTTTTAATGATCCGGTGATTGATGCACAATTAGTAAGAACGGCTTTAGATAATTGGGGGTGGTTTTGGGTGGGAATAGAGGCAGCTTTTATGTTTCTTTTAACGTCAGTAATATTTTTGTGCATGCAATTAGGAGGTCAATCATTTGCATTTTTGTTGATTAGCATAACTATAATTTTATTATGTATTATTCAATATAAAGCATGTATCAGTTCTGCTACTGCTGAAGTTAATACAATATGTGATGATGGAAATCGAAAAAATGAGATTCTTGAAAAATTTTCTAATGGGCAAAACTAAAAGGAGAAAACTAAAGTAAGGTTTTAAAATGAACGCATGGTTGATTACATGGCACTGGCATGGCGAACATGCCAAAAGAAAGAATACATTAGTCGGCATTATTAGTTCAAGAAGAGGCGAAAAGTTTGTCGCCGATTTTGTGGAGCAGGCCTATTTGATGGAAATGTTTACGATTGAAAAAATAATCCATTGGGCAAATAGAAAGAAAGAACGTCCCTATAAAGTCAAAAAAGTTGAAATGATAAATAATATTCCTCATGGTGAGAGAATTACATGCGGATTAAATCCCCATATCTACGCTCGACCAGTAACTGATCTAAAAGTAGTCTCAGATTTAGAAAATGAAATCGAAAAAATTTCATGGAAAGAACCGCCCAATTTCAGATGGATAAACGGAAACAGATTTGAAGGAGTTGAAGTAGCTCAAGAGGGTAAGTTAGGAGAGCTTGAAGTAAGTTATCACTAGTTGGAAAATTTAAACGCATTTGAAGAGACCTGCCTGTCCCGCACTTACATGGTTGGCGCGGGGGGAATTTTTCTGATCTGTGGGTCCCTCGTCGCTAGCGCTCTGTCGGGATGACATGGTTATCGTGTTACGTTGGCGTTGTTGTAAATTGTTGCGGTTAACAGCAACCCCGGCCAAAGACCGGGGTTAACCGATTTGGAGGCCCAGCGTACCTAAGGCACAAGCTGCTGGGCACTTTTTTTATGGGGGATGTTGGTTGTGTTGGGGTTATTGTAAATTGTTACGGTCAAGGTACCTAAGGCATCAATTGCCCACGCGGCGAAGCTGCTCGCAATGACGGGCAAATTGGCTACGTTAGACGTGTATTTTCGCCAAAAGGTGTTGCCTTTCATCCAATTGTAACGAAACGAAGCGTGTGTTGTTTAATTTTCTTTGTTGTCAAACACAACTTGCCAAATTCGGTTTTCGAGTTTATACTCATCGCTGATCGGGCTTATTGGTCCCTGTAAAAATAATTTAACCGAATTTTGGATGAGGATAAAGCAATGGATAAAGAGATCAAAATCATGCCCTGCCTTGATATGCAAAACGGCCGTGTCGTCAAAGGTGTTCATTTCGTCGATATTCGCGATGCCGGCGATCCGGTTGAGTGCGCTAAAGCTTATTGTCAGGCAGGAGCCGATGAACTTGCTCTTCTTGACATAACGGCCACCATTGAAAAACGTGCCACGATGCTCGAAGTTGTCAAAAATGTTGCTGAAGCTACAACGATTCCGTTTACGGTTGGCGGGGGTATTTCCGATGTTGCCTCGGCAGCGGCAGTTCTGGGAGCAGGGGCCGACACAATATCCACCAGCAGTGCTGCTTTTCGAAATCCGCATATCATCAAGGAAATGGTATCCGAATTCGGCCCGGCAAAGGTTACTGTTGCTATAGATGTCGATGTTAATGAATCACTGCCATCGGGTTATGAAGTCTATATCGACGGCGGACGAACGCCTACCGGTGCCGATGCTGTAGAGTGGGCAAAACAAGTCGATGGTTTCGGTGTCCCTGTAATCTTACCAACCAGTAAGGCCGGAGACGGAGCACTGACAGGATATGACCTGCCGGTTATCACGGCGATGGCCAAGGCCTGTTCTGCGGAAATCGTAGCATCGGGAGGAGCCGGGACAATGGAACATTTCTACGAAGCTATAGAAGCCGGTGCGACGATCCTTCTTGCAGCTTCAGTATTCCATTTTAACACTATTGGCATACCGGAATTAAAAAACTACTTGCGGAATCAAGGTGCAAATATCAAGTGAGGTATTGCTGAAGCTTACGTCTTCGCTCAAGCTATGGCGAGCCAGGGATATTAGATAGCAGAGCATGGAATGTCACCTATGGTGACGCTGTTTAAACAGGTCCTTTCAATTTATTATTTATTATCGATTAATTATTATTGAACCCCGGCAACAAGTTGTCGGGGCTAACCAGTTCGGAGGCCCGCTAAGGCGGGCACCATTTTTATTGGGGTTGTTTTGTTGCGTTGAGGTTATTGTTGCGTGGTGAATGGATTCGGAGCACCTAAGGCATCTACGACTTTCGCAGGAATGACAAGATGTGGAGATTTGCGAACCCCCTCAAAAATTTGAGGGGTTAACTGGTATTGAGGCCCGCGTACCTAAGGCACAAGCTGCCGGGCGTTGATTTTATGGGGTTGGGGGGTGATTTTAGGAAAAAAGGTAAAAAAGTTAGTTAAAAAACTAATTTTTTTATTGAATTGTTGAAAAATGCCGATATACTAACCGTTATGTCACTAGGCCAAATACTTCGAACTCGCAGAATAGAGCTTCATCTTACACTTGATGAGGTGGCAGATATTGTGGATTTTTCCAAGCCTTATCTATCCACCATCGAAACCGGCAAGGTTAAGAATCCGCCAAGCGATACGCTGCTCAAAAAACTCGAGAAGGTTTTGAAGTTCGACAGGGGGGTGCTTCTTCATATTGCGCACATCGAGCGAATGCCGACAGATGTTCGCAGTGACTACGAAGCCAAAGACGCGCAGAACCGCAGGTTCAAACAGATCATCAAGAATATCGTAAGCCGCAAGGTCTCTACCAAAGAGATCGATAAGATACTCGGCGCCGAAGATATTAACATCGATTCCGATCAGCCGTCACTAAAGGCAGGTCAGCTTGTCCCTGTTATCAACAAGGTCTCTGCCGGTTACCCGACGGACTTTAACGATCTTGACTATCCTGTGGGTTTTGCCGACGATTATGTTCGCTGTCCGGACATGCACGATCCGAACGTTTTTGCGGTACGTGTTATCGGTGACTCTATGGAACCGAAGTTTCTGCAGGGTGACATCGTTATCTTTTCGCCGGCCGCTCAGGTTAACAGCGGCGACGATTGCTTCGTTCGGTTTGCCCAGCCGCACGAGTCGACATTCAAACGGGTATTCTTCGAAGACGACAAACACATTCGCCTTCAACCGCGGAACGATAATTATGCCCCTACGATCGTCGAGGGAGATCGTATAAACGGGATGTATCGCGCGGTGATCAAGTATCAAAAGCTTTAAAATGAACGATGAAAAGAAAACCAAGGCCCAACTGATCAAAGAACTCAAATCTCTACGTAAGCAGCTTAATGTAAACAATGTATCAATGCCCGCCACCAAGAGCCTCATGAAAAACATCAAGGATTCCAAGGACTATCTCGATATGATAGTTAAGGCTTCGCAGGATGGTATCGCCATATTAAATGACGATGGCCTGATCGAGTATGGCAATAGTGCATTGTTTCGAATTCTTGGTTGGCCTAAAAAGGAAGTTATAAAGGAGCATTTCTCTAAATTCGTAGTGGAAGATCGGCTTGAATTTATTACAGAGCGGTGGAAGGAACTTAGGGCGGGTAAAGGTAAACCGCACGAAACTGCAATTTTGACCAAAAAGGGTAAGCGGAAAACGCTGTCGGTTGTCAATAAAGACACGATCATTGATGGCCAGAAGAAATACTGCGTGGTGGTAAATGATATCACCGAGAGCAAAAAAAACGAGCTTGCTCTTGAGGAAAGCGAAAAGAAGTATCGTAACCTGGTAGGCAATATGCCTTCGGCAGTATGGAACTCTGACGAGGATAAAAGCAACTATTATCTAAGCCCTAAGATCAAAGAGATATGCGGGTTTACGAATACGGAAATATACAAAGGCGGCAACGACTTATGGCACAGCAGGATTCACCCGGACGACCTCGAAACAGTGGTAAAAGCCCACAAAAGCATGTCGCCGAGCAATATGCCTTTCTATATCGAATACCGGTTACAGCACAAAAACGGTAAATGGATATGGATTGGCGATGAAGTTAATACCTGCCTTGATGCCGGCGGCAAACGGAGCTTTTATGGAACACTATCTAATATTACAGATCGCGTGCAGAAAGGTGAGACGCTTCGTAAAAGTCAGCAGAACCTGAAGATGCTGATGGATAACACACCGGCGGTGATTTACCGAACTATCAACGATGGCTACGCGACGGTCGATTTTGTCAGCAAACAGGTTAAGCAATTGACGGGATACCCAGCCAGTGATTTTCTTTCCGGCAAGATCAAATGGAGCAAGTTGGTGGTCCCTGAGGATGTGCCAAAAATTGAAAAGGTATTGGCAGGGGTAAGCAGCAAAAATAAAAAGTATAGTGTGGAGTACCGTATCAAGACTTCGACGGGTAAAGTAAAGTGGGTGATGGAAAAGAACTTTGGCGTTTATAATAAATCCGGCAAGCTGGAGTATGTCGAAGGTTTCGCTACCGATATCACAGACAGTAAAAACGTACAACTGGCATTGCGTCAGAGCGAGACAAAATACAAGACACTCTACGAGACATCGCAGGATGCGATTACGATCGTCGATCCTGAACAGGGATTTATCAGCGCCAATCCTACAGCGATAAAGCTGTTTGGGTTTAAGAATGAGCGGGATATTCTGTTTAAAACGGCAGATGTCGTTTCTCCTCAGTTTCAGCCGGACGGAGAGCTTTCCGATATCAAGATCGAAAGGATGGTTGAGAATGCTTTTAAAAACGGCAGCCATATTTTCGAGTGGCAGCATAAACGCCTTGACGGCAGCGAGTTTTTGGGTACAGTTCTTTTTACAGTGATGGAACAGGATGGTAAAAGGTTGCTGCTTGCCACTACCCGAGATATCACAGAACAAAAGAAGGCGCAGGAAGCAATTAAGAATTTGCTTGATTTTGAAAATCTTATTACAGAGGTATCCACAAGTTTTATTAATCTTCCCGTAGAGCGTACCGATACCGGTATAAACATTGCGCTTGGCATATTAAGTAAATTTCTAAAGGTTGACAGAAGCAGTGTCGTATTGTTTTCCGACGATCTTTCCATTACGAATACTGTTTACGAATGGTGCGGCAAAGGTATGGCGTCCCGTCGGGAACAGATAAAGGAGTTTTCGACTGAGAATTTCAGGTGGTGGATTACCATGCTAAAGAAAGGCAATCCAGTTTATATGCATTCGCTGGATGAATTTCCGAAAAGTGCGGCCGATGAGAAGGAGCTCTTTGCCGCTATGAATGTAAAATCGTATGTAACGGTTCCGCTCTTTTTTAACAAAGAGCTTATCGGATTCATGAATTTTTATTCGATCAAAACGACAAAGGTCTGGGAGGAAGAGACAATTTCTTTGCTTAAGATCGTTGCCGAGATATTTGTAAACACTATCATGAGAAGCCACTCGCAGCGTGAGCTTCGCGAGTATGACGCCAAGATGTTCCGTACCGAACAGCTTGCCTCGCTTGGTATCATCAGCGCTAATATCGCTCACGAATTGAATCAGCCGCTTACGGTTATTCAGTTGCTGCTACAGCAGGTTAAGCGATCGCTGACCAAAAAGTCCGGGGACATTGCTGTGGTGGAGGAAAACATTAATGATTCTCTTTCCGAGCTTACTCGTGCAGCCGAGATCGTTGCCCGGTTCAGAACATTTGCCCGCCAGTCATCTCCGGGCAGTATTGAAATGATAGATGTCTGCAGGATCGCAGAGAGTCTGGTCAAGGCTCTTTCGTCAGGTGCCAGAAAAACGGTGCTGAAGCTGTCATTGAAAAAACCTCGCAAGGCTGTTTATGTGCGTGCGACCGCTGCTGATATCGAGCAAATCTTCTTTGTTCTGATAGAAAATTCTATCCAGGCGGCAAATCCCAAGGTGAAAAATTTTCTGGATATCAATATTTCGTGCAAGAAAAACAATATTTTGATCGATTTTCAGGATAATTGTGGGGGTGTTGCCCAGGAGTTGGTGTCGAAGATATTCGACCCATTTTTCACGACAAAACCGCGTCAGGAGGGCACAGGGCTGGGTTTACCAATATTAAAACGCATCGTAAAGAGGTACGAAGGGGGCGTAAAATATGAAAATCATTCCGGCCATGGAATTATTTTCCATATTAGCTTGCCAATGAGCAAATGATTTGGTACAATTCCGTAGTGTTGAGTGTCTTTCGTCAAGATACTGATTATTTGAATATCTTTAACTGTAAGGAATTGTGTTATGAGTGAACCAAAGAAAAAGATCATTTTTTTCATCGACGACGAGCCCCAGGTAAGAAAAGCAGTAAGCAAAACACTTCAGCAAATCGATAATGTCCGTGTTGTAGCTTTGGTCGATGCCGAAAGCTGTCTGACCGAACTTCGTCGCATTAAATGCGATATTGTCATCACAGACGTTAACATGCCCGATATGGATGGCATCGCACTAATGAAGCGTATTCGCGAGTTGCGTCCTCAGATGCCGATATTGATCATCACCGGATACGGCGATGTTCCTATGGCAGCGAAAGCGTTTAAGGCAGGTGCGGTTGATTTTATCGAAAAGCCCCTGACAGAAGAGAGCCTTTTGCCCGCGGTACGTGCAGCGATCGATTCGCTTCCGCCGGACGATACGCCGGACATCAACCTTCTGACAAAAACAGAGGTTAAGATCTTACGTCAGATCGGAACCGGAAAGAGCAACAAAGTGATCGCAGTCGATATTGAAAGATCCATCCGCACCGTTGAGAATCATCGCCACAGACTGATGCAGAAGCTTCGCGTAAAAAACGCTGTTGAGCTTACCAAAGTTGCCATCAATATGGGTTTGGCGACCAGTAAATAGTGTGTTCTTTGGGTGTTTTTTAAAAGCATTTTTGGCAACAAATCATAAACCGCCCTTTTGCAGGAGCTTAGGGGCGGTTTTTTTTCGCCTATCCGTTCATATTTGCGGGGTTTTTCACTGGATTTACTCGCATATATAGATATAATCTCACAAAATGCCTTTACCTTGAATGAATGGACTCTAAACAGGGGTACCTACATAAGTGGCGTCTATAGCGAAAGTGAAATTTAAAACAGTTTTTGGCTTCGTTGCAGCGGGCCTGATTCTTCTGAGCTGGTCGGTGTGTCATGCGCAGGACAGGGGAGATGTTTTTGTCGGTCAGGACCTCCACTTAAGCGGCGAAAATATCAGCGTTTGTAGTGACGACGGTTTTGGTCAGGGCGCCAATGTACTGATCTTTGACAGCGGTTTTTCTATGGTGATCGGTGCCAACAAACTATCATCTCAAAGCGCCGTTGTCTTTATCGACGTGGTGCGAAGCGAATATCTCGGTCAGATACAAACAGATTACAACTGTAGGGTATATCTTCAAAAGGCTGTTTCGATCGAACAGGGCGTACTTGCACGTACCGTCGAGATCGACCGGCTTGTCCTGGATCAGGGCGAAGCACTGGTGGCATCTTTCTTTGTCAGCGGACAGGTATTCGCCACGGCCCAGAACCGTTCGAGTATCAGCTCTTCGGACATCCGTCAATTACCGTTGTATATTGAAGCGATCCAGTCCGCATCGCCGGTTCGTTCGCATCTTGTCATAGACGAAGAGGCTCTGGTTCCTGTATTTGAAGAATATGTTAAGCCGACGGTTGCCAAGGAACCGGTCAAAGCGACAGATATTTTTAAGATGAAGCTTCCTCAACTGCCCAAGCCTGAACCGGTTCCGGAGGTCGAAGGCGATGTAGTGCCTCAGTTTGAATATCCGGTGAACCTGGCCGGGGTATGGGGAGTTAAGCCGGAGATCGTTCGGACGATCGACGAAGACGGCAAGAGCATTATGACCATTATCGGCAGATTTTACCTGTGGCAGAAGAAGGACGAAAAGGGAAACCTGCTTGAGTTCCAGGCTGACAACGCGGTGATCTATCTTACCTCAGGAGATACCGAAGTTAAAAACCCCGATCCTTCGCAAGAGTCATTTACCGGCGTAGAAGCCGTTTATCTCAGCGGAAACGTAACAATGACCGAGGGAATACGTACGATCCGTGCCGAAGAAGCGTATTATGATTTCAAAAATAAACAGGCACTTGCTGTAAAAGTTGAGATGCGAAGCTTTGACGCCGAAAGGGGGCTGCCTGTTTACCTTCGTGCCGCCAGGCTCAAACAGGTCTCCGAGACAGTCTTCCACGCCGACGATATCGTGCTTACTTCCAGCGAGTTTTACTTGCCTCAGATTTCGGCTACGGCGTCAAGTATTGTTCTTACCGATACAACCGCGATCGACGCGCGCACGGGCAGGCCGACCGCCAAGAGCAACTACGACGGCATACTTAGCGATATGAAACTGAAGTACGGAAAGACGACAGTTTTTGCCTGGCCCAAAATGCGATCTAATTTCGAACGTCCCGACATCCCGCTAAAATCGGTAGATATCGGAAAAGACAGCGAGTTCGGTATGGCAGTCGAGACTCGCTGGCACCTTGCCAGGCTTCTTGGCAGAAAGGAGCCCAAAGACGTCGAAAGTACTTTGGCAGTCGATTTTTTTGGAAAAAGAGGTACAGGTGCCGGTGTAGATATTGAATATCAAAAGAGTCAGTACTACGGGCGAATGATGGGTTATATTCTACAGGACCGCGGCGACGATGTCGACCTTGGCAGAGACAGAGAGAATATCCCGGTCGAAGAAGACATTCGCGGAAGAGCCAGATTTCAGCACAGGCATTACCTGCCTTATGATTGGCAGGCAACTATTGAGGTCAACTATGAATCCGATGAGAACTTCATGGAATGGTTTTATAAAAATGAGTTCGAGACCGGCAAGGACCGTGAAACTGTACTTCACCTTAAGCGGATCAAAGATAACTGGGGCATATCTATCCTGAACAAGGTTCGGATTACAGATCACCTGGAACTTACCGAGGAGCTTCCGACCGTTGAGTTCCATCTCAAAGGTTCGTCTTTTTGGGACGACAAGCTGACGTTCTATAGTGATTCCAGCGTCGGCCGTCTGCGTGACAGGCTTGCCCCGGATACTGTAAGCGGCGGAGATGCGGAACGTTTCTATACTTTTTCTGCTACGCGTAACGAGATAGATATGCCGTTTATGTGGAACAAGATAAAGATCACGCCTTATGTCGCAGGCACCGTCGGATATGAAGACAAGACAGGATACACACGCGATATCAATAACGACACCGTCGCCGGTGACGATACGGTATGGCTTGGCGAGGCGGGCGTGCGGCTTTCGACAATGTTCTACCGTCAGGACCAGTTCGTTAAATCACGTCTGTGGGATATTAACGGGATCAGGCATATCGTCAAGCCGCATCTGGAAGCGATTATTTACGACGATCACGACAAGACGGTCTCTGCCAGGGATACGATAAACATAGGCCTCTCGCAAAGGTGGCAGACAAGGCGAGGCAAAAAGGACTCGCTTAGAAGCATTGACTGGATGAGGCTTGACGTAGACGCAACGTGGATATCGGATAATGCGGACAATTC
>JAGLHQ010000002.1 GCA_023143375.1 Planctomycetota bacterium | reverse complement strand
GGTGAAAGCAAAAAGGATGCTCTGATAGTCAAAATCTCAGATAAGGTAAATTTTTTGTTATTTTTAAACGACTAACTATACGTAAAGTGCGTATAGATACTATCTCCACAAGATTTCGGGGAGATCAAGTCCCATTAAACGCCTAGTGTCCGAGTTCGTCTCGGCAATTGATATAAGTGAACCTGTACTAATTGAAAGGTGTCAGGGTGAGAAAGTATTTCAAAACCACGATCATCATTGTGATAATAATATCTCTTATTGTCCCAGCCGTGATCAGAAAAATCGTTCAAAGCAAGAAAGACAAAACAAACCCCACAACAGTTCGCATCGAGCAGGTAAAAAAAGGCCAGCTCAGTGAATTCGTAAGCGCCCCCGGCGAGATAGAGCCCAAAAGTAAAGTCGACATAAGCGCCAAGGTATCGGCACGTATCGTAGAGCTTCCATTCGACGAGGGCGACCGGGTTTCAGGCGCCGACCCATCATCCGACGGTTCATTACTGATACGCCTCGACTCAAAGGACCTTGCTAGCCAGCTTCGATCGGCAACTGCCAGTTATAAAGCCCAGCAAGCACAGATCAACGTAGAAAAGTCACGTCTCGCAAGTCAAAAGTCAAGCCTCCAGGGAACCGCGTCATTGCTTAAGCAGGCCCAAAGCGACATGAACCGCCAAAAGAAACTGCTCGATTCACAGGACGTAAGTCAGGCAATGTTCGATCGGACCACTTGTACCTATGAAGAGCTTGACTCTCGATACCAGGCGGCAATGCACACACTAAAGGCTTCCGAGTTGAACATTGTAGTATTAGAGCACAACCTCGAAGCCGCCCAGGCCCGCATCGAATCAGCCCAGGAATCGCTCGGACACACAACCATACACTCACCAATTGACGGAACCGTCATAAGGTTAAACGCAGAAGTTGGCGAGGTCGTCATGACCGGCACCATGAACAACCCCGGAACAGTCATCATGGTCATCGGAGACTTATCGCAGATGCTTGTCGTTGCACAGGTTGACGAAGCTGACATCGGAAGCGTAGAAGTCGGACAGCGTGCAAATGTCGAAATACAGTCCTTCCCAGATACAAAGTTCGCAGGTATCGTTGACACGATAGCGCTGACCCACCGAATGAGCAACAACGGAACAAAGTATTACCGAACAGAGATACTGCTCGATGCTTCCAACGAAAAACTCTATTCGGGGCTTACCGCAGACGTCGACATTCAAACGCAGAAGCATGAAGATATTCTAAAGGTGCCAAGCCAAGCCGTAATGGCAAGACCCATCGATTCTCTGCCCTTAGAAATTCGTGAAAACTCCAAGCTCATTGACAAAAACAAATTACATGCCACAGTTGTTTACCTATGTGTCGACGGCAAAGCCATTATTACGCCGGTAAAGATCGGCGATAGCGATCTTACACATACCATCGTCACTGACGGAATAAGCGAAGGCGACAAGATCGTCATCGGACCATACAAGGTACTCGACGGTTTAAAGCACGACAAAGCCATAAAAGACGAAAAGGAAGTAGAAGCAGAGAAAAAGGCTAAAGAAGAAGAAAAGAAAAAAAGCAAAGATAAGAAAAAAGGAAAAGATAAAAAGAAAGACACCCCCGAGAAAAAAGACGACGACAGCAAAGACGATCAGAAAAAGGATGAGGTAGACTAGCAATAATGTCAAAAACAAACGGCGAAATGATAATTCGGCTAAAGGACGTCAAGCGAATATATAAAGTCGGCGTCGAGCACATTCATGCGCTGGACGGAGTAAGTCTCGATGTCGCCAAAAACGAATATGTCGCCGTCATGGGCCATTCCGGTTCTGGTAAAAGCACACTGATGAACCTCGTCGGATGTCTCGACGTGGCAACCGAAGGAGCCTATGAGCTTAACGGCCAGGATACTACCAAGATGGGAGGATCTGATCTTGCACGCGTTAGAAACGAGCAGATCGGTTTTGTGTTTCAGTCTTTCGAACTTCTTCCAAAGCTAAACGCACAAAAGAACGTCGAGCTTCCCCTTATTTATTCGAAGATCGGTTGGCTCACGCGGGCTAAGCTCGCAAAAAAGACGCTACATCGCGTCGGCCTCGGCGAGAGAATAAAGCACAGACCAAACCAGATGTCAGGCGGAGAAAAACAACGAGTAGCCATCGCTCGCGCACTTGTATGCAATCCCAGTATTCTGCTCGCTGACGAACCGACAGGAAACCTCGATACACAGACAAGCGGCGAGATTATGGAATTATTTGCCGAGTTGCATAATGACGGACAAACAATAATCATGGTCACCCACGAAGCCGATATTGCCCGCCATGCAAAACGAATCATAAGGATGAGCGACGGGAAGATTTATAGCGATCTGCCCACAGGACAGGATCCTGCCTATAAGGAGATAAATGGATGCTAGCTTTTGCTAAAAAGCTATTGATGGTACCGCTGTCATTTTTGGCACTGATCGTACAGAGTATCTTCCTTGCACTGACACAGATATGGGCCAATAAGACGCGATCGGTGCTTACCACAATCGGGGTCGTGATCGGCGTTGCATCCGTCGTAGCCGTTATCGCAGCTCTGACAGGCCTAAAGTCACAGATACTAAGCCAAGTCGAAACTTTCGGAAGCAACATGATAATGGTCGAACCACGCAGGCCCAACACAGGACCATATGCCCATCTCAACAATTGGCACATTCGGTTCAAGGAAGAACAGTTTGACGGGATGCTTGACCATTGTCCTTCCGTAGAAAGATTTACCAGAATGAGTTGGAACGGAGAACGCACGGTAAGGCATGGTGAAAAAGCCGTCAACCGTGTAAAAGTAAGAGGGATCGAGGCATCCTGGCACGAGATAGAAAAACGTGAAATAACAATGGGCAGAAAGATGTCCGTCATCGATGATAACCGCCAGGTGTGCCTCATTGAAGCCAATCTCCAAAACAAGCTGGAGCTTAACAAAGATTGCATCGGCGAGACCCTGCGCATCGGCCATATTACATTTAAGATCATCGGTGTCATCGAAAAAAGTAAACAGCTCAACTTTGGCGGAGGAGGACGTGAGAGCTACGATATATTAATACCGTTTAAAACCGGCTATAAGTTCGGCACACCGTGGATATGGGCTTTTGCAGAGGGAAAGTCAACCGACATTCTCGACGAAGCCGTCGCAGAGATACGCTTTTTCCTCAGGCGAATGCGTCACATAAAACCAGGAGACCCAGAAACATTCAAAGTTGAATCGTTAAAGAGCGCTATAAAAACCTTCAACGAGATAGCCGGCATTGTAACTGCCGTAGCAGGAGGTGTCGTCGGTATCTCACTGCTTGTTGGCGGCGTAGGCATCATGAATATAATGCTCGTTTCCATCTCGGAGCGAACACGTGAGATAGGCCTGCGAAAAGCAGTCGGCGCAAGAAAGTCCGCAATACTCACACAGTTTCTGGTAGAAGCAGTTATCTTGTGTCTTATCGGCGGATGTGTTGGCATCGGTTTCGGAAAGATTTTAATTTCGATCATATCAAAGTTGTTTCCCATTCTGGAAAAAACGTATATACCCGGCTGGGCCATCGTACTGTCATTTGGCTTTTCCGCATTTGTGGGAATATTTTTCGGTATGTTCCCCGCTGTAAAAGCCGCAAGGCTCGATCCTATTGAGGCGCTTAGACATGAATAAAAATATTAAAACAAAAATCTCCTTTGCATTGTTAGCGATCTTACTTTCTCTCGCAGGCTGTGACGAATTTGCAAAAGAGGAAACTTTCCGTACGATAAGAGTAAGCCCTCAACGAACTCAGCAGATAGAAACGCTTGAACTTGAAAAATTCAAAGCAGAACCACAAACAGAGATAAAGATAACCGAAAAAAAACAACCCGCAGAGACGCTTGAACTGACTTTAGAACAATGCAGAGCATACACATTGCAAAACAATCTCGACTTAAAAGTCGCCTTAGTCAATCCGACAATAGCCGCAGAAGGAGTAAAGCAGGAAGAAGCAAAGTTTGAAGCCTTGTTCTTCGCAGAAGGCAGGCTGCAAAAGATCGATCAGCCCCAGGCTTCAAGCGATGATCTTATAGCATCAACGGCAGACAATTCCCAAACAGATTTTGGCGTTCGGATGCCGTTACGAACAGGCGGAAACGTGACTTTCAACCTGGCCGACAGCCGCAGCAAGAGTAATTTTGCATCGTCGACTTTCAACCCGTCTTACAATACTAACCTTCAGTTTTCCATAAGTCAGCCCCTGCTCAGAAACGCCGGCAAACGGGTTAATACATATACCATCCGGGCCGCACAGTACAACGCACAGCAGGTAAACGCACAGACAAAGCTAAACGTAATTATTGCCCTGTCAACTGCCGACGAGCTTTACTGGCGACTTTACGCCTCACGCAAAGAGCTCGAAGTTCGCAAGCAGCAGCACGATCTTGCAATGGCGCTTTTAGAGCAGGCTCGTCGTTTCGTCGCCGCAGGACAAAACCCTAAGATCGACGAGATACGCGCAGAGGCAGGCGTGGCACGTCAGCTCGCAGCAATTATCCAATCGGAAAATACAGTAAGGGATAGAGAACGCCAGTTAAAACTTGTACTAAACAAACCGGATCTCGCGATTGACACTCCGACTATATTGATAACTGCCACAGAACCTGATCCAGTTTATTATCGGCTTGACCGAAAGCTCTTTACGATCACGGCAATTGCCAACCGCATGGAGTTGCTCCAGGCCGAGCTTGAGATCGCAAAGGCAATTAGCGACATAGACCTTAGACGCAACCAGATGCTTCCGCTGCTGACTGCCAGCTATACCTACACCATCAGCGGCCTTGGCTCATCGCTGGATGACTCGCACAAGCTCATCGATGACAGGGATTTCGAAAACCATTATATGGGTCTAAGGCTGGAGGTACCCCTTGGTAACGAAGCCGCAAAAAGCAAGCTGAGAAATGCAATTTATAATCGAATGCAGCAACTGGCAACAAAGGAAAAACAACAGTTGCTCGTAACAAAAGAAGTCCTCGCCGCCATCGATCTAGTAGAGACGAATTGGCAGCAACTCCTCTCCGGCAGGCAAAGCTCACTGCTTGAAGGACAGTTGTATTCCGCAGAGTTAAGGCAGTTCCAGCTCGGCCTAAACACAAGCACCGACGTATTGCAGGCACAAACAAATCTCGCAGACGCCCAAAGCGCAGAGATTCTGGCACTAGCCAACTATCAGATATCCCTTATCGAACTCGCAAAGGCGACCGGCACATTATTGGGCGCAGCAAAGGTACAGTGGGAGTCTACCGTCATTAAGAACCATGACATGTAACATCTGAAACATACCCTAAACCGCACATTCGCTTTGACTATAGAACAAACGCCGGATATTAATAGGAGTCCAAAAACTGCTCTTCAGATTGTATTTGATAATTATTATTCTGGTATATATAGCCCTGAAAACAAGGCTGAAGCAGATATATATTTATTAAAAGCTTCGGAAATGAATCACGAATGGGCAATGCGGTTAGTAGCCCTTTGGTCTGAAAATAGCAATCCAGTTTAGCAATATATTTCAGTTATATATACTTTTGTCCAAAGTATTATATATACTAATCCGGCCTGTCGATCCGAAGATTGAGAGTTTGAGTCACTTCGGGACGGGATCATCGCTCATCGCGGCAAGCCTGCCAGAATACAGGTTGACAACGGACAATGCGTTTATAGAATCGTTTAACGGCAAGTTAGAACCGAGTGTTTAAATGAAAACGGGTTCTTGTCATTGGCCGATGCCCGTGATAAGATGGCGTCGTGGCGAGATGATGATAATTGTCATCGTCCGCATAGTTCGCCGGGCAGTTTAACCCCGGTCGAATTTGCCGGAAGCGATACAGCAAAGCTGCAAACAGCGTTAAATTCGCATAAAGAATAGAAGGCGGTGTCCATCTTTACGGTAATCCCCACGTTACCTGCAGCCCGATACAGATGAAAATAGCTGCTCGTAATATAGCTACCGGATTGTTCAGGAACGATCCGAAAAACAAGGAAACATATCTTCAAAACCTAAAACAATTACATAACAAGATCGATGAATGCTTGTTCGGCAATATCAAATAGCTATAACAATGGGACAAACAGAGGCCTTAGAGGGGTCTTGTGGGATTTTATTTTCTACATTTTGCTAGGTGTCGTGATCACTTTATCAGTTCAGGTCGGAGGAATAGTCGTTGTATTTTCATACCTGATAATACCTGCTACTATTTCGGCTGTTTTTTCAGTAAGGCTGCGGTTGCAGTTTGCCATAGTTTGGAGTTCGGCAATAATCGCATCATTGGGTGGTTTGCTGTTCGCTTATCGCCTTGATTTTTCAATCGGCCCAGCTATTGCTCTGGTTTTAGGCTGTGAATTGGTAATAATTTCACTTATAGCAAGGTTTTGGCCAAA
>JAGLHQ010000199.1 GCA_023143375.1 Planctomycetota bacterium | reverse complement strand
CCTGGATGGCCTACATACTATCTCTTTTTCCTCTGTGGCAAAAACACCTTTTAGTCCAGCCGTAGGCTGGAAGTTTTGAACATTATCTTTTAGAATTTAGTATTTGTTTAGTATTTAGATATTAGAATTTAGTATTTTTAAAAATCTGTGTAATCCGCGAAATCCGCGGTTTCATTCTTTTGTGATATTTAACTATCCCGTCCAACGCAAAGTATAGTTGCAAACGCCGCCGCCGCAGTTTCGACACGCAGCACAGTGCCGGTTAGTTTAACTTCAACAGCGCCTGCATTTTTCAGCAGCGTTTCTTCTTCCTGCGTCATCCCCCCTTCGGGGCCGACAAAGGCTATCACGTCTTTATCTTTCCCAGCCATCTCTGTTATCGATTTTGCATCGTCGCTTAAACTGCCCAGCACCATTGTTGCTTGCGGATAATCATTGCGCAATGTTTCGAGTGCTTCCGTAAGCGGTGCAGGTTCCGATACCACGGGCAAAAAATTCAGCCCGCATTGTTTCGCTGCCGAGATTATCAGTTTGGTGTAGCGTTCGATCACGTTTTTGCCTTTGGCAAGCTTTACCGTTCGCTCGTAGAGTACCGGGAGAATAACGTCTGCGCCAAGCTCGGTGCATTTGCTTATTAGCCAGTCGAACCGTTGACCTTTAGCGGTGCTTGTTGCGATGATAACCCGTCCCGTTTCTCGCGGGGAAAGTTTTTCAATGTGTTCTACATTTACCGTTACGTCCTTGCGTTTCAGCGATACGACCGTCGCCTCCGCAACGGTCCCCTTACCGTCAAACAGTTCCACGCAATGCCCCTTACCCACACGCATAACATGGATAAGATGATGCGCCTCGACACTATCAAGCGCCATCTCGCCTTCGGTTATACTTTCACAATAAAAACGTAGCACTTGTTACCCCTTAAACACATTGTCATTCCTGCGAAAGCAGGAATCCATTCTTTACAATTAAAACTTGCATCCCACATTGTCATCCTGAAATAGCTTGAGCGCAGTTTATGCCTTAGGTGCGAAACCCTGAGCGTAGTCGAATGGGGAAGCCGAAGGACCTATTTAATCGGCGTCGCCGTAGGCGACATTCCATTCCCCACGCCTACACCCATCTTACACTATTTTCAAATGCGACACAAACCCTAACTGACCGCAGGTCAGAGACGCAAAGCGTCCGATCCGCTGCCCGCTGCCCGCTGTACGCTAGTATTGACTTTTTGTTAGTAAACAGCTAAAATCATCCCATGAGATATAAATTCATAGTTTGCAAGGTGCTTCAAAAGGAAGCGTACTATTGCGCCGCTCGCTCTGAGAACATCGTCGATATCGAGCTTATGCAGCAGGCCCTGCACGAAAATCCCGCCAACCTATGCGCCGAAGTGCAAAAGGTGATCGAACAAACCGAAGACTCCAACGGAAGACCTTACAACGCGATCCTCCTCGGCTACGGCCTGTGCAGCAACGGCGTCGTCGGTCTGGAGCCGAAGATTCCCGTTGTTATCCCGCGTGCGCACGATTGTATCACACTGCTGCTCGGCTCGAAGGAAAAGTACAGACAATACTTCGACAGCCATCGCGGCGTATACTGGTATTCCCCCGGCTGGATCGATTACGGAACTCAGCCCAGCAAGCAAGCCCACGACGCAAAGCTAAAAGAATACGTCGAAAAGTTCGGCGAAGATAACGCCCAATATCTTTTGGAAACAGAGCAGGCATCGATGAAAGAATATTCGTATGCAACATATATTGACTGGAAACTGTCCGGCACGGAAGAATGTCAGCAGTTCACAAAAGACGCCGCTGAGTTTATGGGCTGGAACTACGACTGCGTCGAAGGCGATCCGTCACTTATACAAAGACTCGTTGACGGCAAATGGGACGACGAGGACTTCCTGAAAGTTATCCCCGGCCAAAAGATCGTTGACGACCTTACAAGCCCCGGGCTTATCAAAGCAGAAGATACGGAATAAACTTTAATGGAACTTTTTACGATAGTTATCATCGCCGTTGGTCTTGCAATGGATGCCTTCGCAGTTTCGATCGCTGCCGGAGCCGCTTCTAAAAAACTCAACATACAGCACGCTTTACGGATGGCATTTTTCTTCGGCGCGTTCCAGGCATTTATGCCGCTTATCGGCTCGTTAGCAGGGGTTGCGCTTAAAGATATCATCACGTCGATAGACCATTGGGTGGCGTTCGTTCTGCTAACCGCCATCGGAGCCAAGATGATCTGGGAATCATTCAAGCTAAAGGCAGACGCCCCCGACGCACAAAGCCTTGGCGTACTTATTACGCTTTCGATAGCGACGAGCATCGATGCCCTGGCTGTCGGTGTTACACTGTCGCTAATAACCTCGTCGATATATATGGCGGTAAGCATCATCGGCGTTATCACATTCGTACTTTCATTGATCGGAACGCAACTTGGGCGAAAGGCCGGCCACTTCTTCGAAAATAAGATCGAGATACTCGGCGGCATAATACTGATCGCTATCGGAACCAAAATACTCATCCAGCACCTCATAAACTAAGCCGTAATATAGAGTCCGTAATCACAAAATTAGCTTTACTTAGCTCTTTAATTCTGATATACTAGAGCTAGTATTTACAGCAGTTTTAAAGCGTATAAAGGGCAATAAGTTATGATCGAGATAACCGGGATAAACCTAAGGCGGTTTGCGAAAAAAGTTTACGACCTTTCGCCAAAGACGGATAAAAAGGATACTCACGAAACACTTTCCGATACGATGATGGGAGTGGTCTTGCAGTCCGGCGGGCTAAAGGGCTGGAAGAAGTACGCTCTGGATATGAAAGTTGTAGGCGGTCGAGAGTGCAGCATGACCGTTTTCGAGAGCGAAGAGGGCCGCTGGTTCATACAGGACCTATGGTTCGGGCATTCGCAGGAGCAACTCAAAACACTTCTGGACTACTGCGGCGTAAAAGCCGACATAAAACAGAACTAGAGCAATTCTTAAGATTTCGCTATCGATTTAACGATACAGCAGAACATCCACAGGATAAACAGCGGGATCAGCAGCGGGATTATAAACGGCAGCAGGACGGCGGCTAACACTATCATCACGAAGGCAAACACGCCGACCAGCAGCAGGCCTACGCCGGTAAAGACGAACGCCAAAAGTATCCCCACACAGAACAGGACGATCGTTGCGACGATCATTTCGCCTAAGTCGATGAACCCGTGCAGGGGGCCGGTGATCTCGTGGCCGTTGACGACGATGCTCAGGCCGTGGTTGGTTACGACCAGCGAAACTACCATGTAGATCGCCAGAAGTGCTATCGTGATAAGTGCCAGTTTTTTGACCATCTGTGCCTCCTGAACCTCAAATCGTTTATGCTTTATGCTACAATCTAACCGATTTTGCCCAAAAATCAACACCATTTAGGCGTTTTGAAATTGGGCTGCCTAATAGGCTCTCCTTCGGCGAGTTTCACTCCAGCTTCGCTGGATAATCCGCTGACTCATCAGTTTGTTTTGTGCATTTCTGTAATAAATTTGTGTCCCATTTTGTGCTGCCTAAATTGGGTTTGTTTTTTTTGGCGTTTTTTAGGTATCTCCTTAATTCATTGTTATTGCTTGGCTTATGGCGATTTTGTGATTATTAAATTGGGTTTGTTTTCCATAATTCACCTTTTTTTGTTCATAATTGCGCTGCCTTCAGGCAGATAACCCGCTAATTCGTTTGCTTGTTATGTGCATTTCTGTAATAAATTTGTGTCCCATTTTGTGTTCGTTTTTGCGTTTTTTGGTCATCGTTT
>JAGLHQ010000198.1 GCA_023143375.1 Planctomycetota bacterium | reverse complement strand
AAGAAATAAAAAGAGGTATGCCAAATCGCAAAACATAAAAAAAACGGCTTTTTTTATAGTGAAATCGCCCTTTTTGGAGTGTAAAAACGCCCGATAAAACCAAACGCAAAATGTGTAGCAGGCCCGTAGCATGGGCAGATTTTCTGCCCATGCGGTTTATTGATCAAGGCCGCTTAGATACCCCGGCAGGTTTTTGAAAATAAACTTCCGTTGTGTTTCGGATATGTGTGACAGTTCTATGGTTATCGTATCGATATCTTTCAAAGCAGGCAAAACTTTGTCCGCCCATTCGATTAGCACCACCGAATCACGATAACACAGGTCATCGAAACCAAGTGCCTCAAACTCTGCAATGCTGTCAAGGCGATAAGCATCCAGATGAAATATATCAAGCCTCGCCTCCGGGCCGGAGTACTCGTTTACGATAACGAATGTCGGGCTGTTAACGTGTTCCATATCCGGAGCCCCCGCACCTGCGGCGATGCCTTTTATAAGATGAGTCTTGCCGGTTCCCAGATTGCCGATAAGACCGAACACCTCACCACCCTTTAGTAACGCGCCGATCTTCTTGCCAAACTCTATCGTCTGCTCGACAGAATCGGAGATGATCTCAAAATCTTTTTCACTCATAAATGGTCAAACCCCTTAGGTATCAATTCCTGCACACCGGCATCGGGCATGTTTATCGTCATTTTCTGCGAATTGTCAATAGTACCTATCTTCGTTATTTCCAGCGGTAAACTCCACGCCTCTGTCAGCTTTCGATACTGATCCTCTGCCAGCGTAAACAACAGTTCAAAATCCTCACCATCGTTCATCGCCGCACCCAGCGGATCATCCGATTCTTTTGCAGCATCCGAAATCGGTATCGCCGCCGCGTCCACCCGCGCTCCGACCCCGCTCTGATCGCATATACGTTTCAGGTCCGTGCTAAGCCCGTCGGTAATATCCATCATCGAGTTGACTTTCACTGTCGTCGCGATCTTTATCGCCTCATGCACGCGAGGATTAAACTCAAGATGTTTGCCCTTTAGCGACCCGCCAAGCGTCCCGGTAACGCATATACAGTCGGCCGCTTTGGCACCGCTGCGTCGTACAGGTTCGCACGCCGCAGGTTTACTAAGCATCGCAACGTTTATCGCAAACGGCTTATCGCTCCGCCAGGAAGTAATATCGCCGCCAACCAAGTGACACCCAAACATATCCGCCGCACGCGTTATCCCTGCGTGAAGTCTCTTAATGTCATCTTCGCCAAACCCTTCCGGAAGCGCTACCGAAACAACCGCTACCAAAGGTATCGTCGCCATCGCCGCACAATCGCTAAGGCTCGCAGCCACTGCTTTGTAACCTGCCTGTTGAAGCGATGCGATTTTCAGATCGAAATGCACCCCGTCCAGCAGCATATCGGTTGTGATCAAGACAGATGCGTCGTCCGACAGCCTAAGCTGCGCCATGTCATCGCCGATACCGATCGGGCACAGCCCTTCCGGTGCCTTGCTCTGCCCGGCAAACCACGCCGTTATTTTATCTTCGCCCGCGCTCATTGTTCCTTCAACTGATTCTTCCAGTATTGAACCTGTTTTTCAACCTGCGCCGGCGATCCCGAACCTTCGGTCAGATACTGATTCGTAACCCCCGCAGGCGACAGCGTATCGTGAACATCGGCTTCGATCTTTTCGCAGTCCTGCTTGAACCGGTCTATCGTAAGGTCGCTGAGCTTGCAGTTGTTATCTTCGCAGTGGGCAACCAAGCCACCGACGATCCCGTGCGCTTCTCTAAACGGCACGCCCTTCTTAACCAGGTACTCCGCAAGCGCCGTCGCCTCAAGAAAGCCTTTGTCAAGCCCCGCTGCGATCTGCTTTGCATTGAACTTGGTATTACCAACGATGGCCGCACTCATCTCCAGCGACGCACCAACCGTATCCGCGGCGTTAAAGATGTGTATCTTATCTTCCTGTAGGTCCCGGTTATACGTTGACGGCTGAGCCTTCAGTATCGTCAGCATCGCCACCAGCGATCCGTACACGCTGCCCGTTTTGCCCCGGATAAGCTCGAGCATATCCGGGTTTCGCTTTTGCGGCATCATCGACGACGACGTGCAGTACTTATCGTCGGTCCTGATAAACGAAAACTCGCTCGACGTATAGATGATCCAATCCTCAGCCAGCTTTGAAAGATGCGCCGCGATAAGCGAGCAAACAAAAATAAACTCCGCACAAAAATCCCGGTCGCTAACCGCATCGATGCTGTTCCATGTTATCCCCGCAAACCCAAGCTGCTTAGCGGTGTTCTTTCTATCCAGCGGAAGCGTCGAACCTGCCACCGCACCCGATCCTAACGGCGAAACATTCAAAAGCTCCGAGCAATTCTTCAGGCGGGTGTTGTCCCGTGCAAGCTGCTCGACGAAGCTAAGCAGATACGCGCCGATGCTGACAGGTTGTGCCCGTTGCATATGCGTATACGCAGGCATCGGATCGTCAACATATTTCCCCGCCAGTTTCACGAACGCCTTTTGCAGGAGTGTAACTTTAGTTTGCAACACCTCGATCTCGTCCCGCATCCACAGCCGCATATCTGTCGCAACCTGATCGTTCCTGCTCCTGCCGGTATGCAGCTTTTTGCCAACATCGCCTATTCTTTCGATAAGCGCGTTTTCCACTGCCATATGTATATCTTCATGCACAAGGTCAAACTTGAACTTGCCCGATGCTATTTTATCGGATATCTCCAGCAAAGCCTTCTTGATCTCCGCAGCCTCTGCCTTGGAAATTATCTTCTGATCGGCCAGCATCTGCGCGTGCGCTATCGAGCCGGCAATATCATACCGATACAGCCGCGTGTCATAAGAAAGCGATTCGACAAAATTGATCGCAAGATCGTCTGTTTCGCCAGACAGCCGCTTTTCCCAACTTTTACCTGATTTAGCCATAATAGCTCCGTAAATGAACAATGAATAAAGAGATGATAAAGACACTCGCCAGCTATGTCAAGCACGTAAAATCGCACTTTCACCTTTTTGATGGCTGGTTACGCCTGACAAGGATGTCTTTCCATATTCTGAGACATTAACTCATAATCAATTGTTGATTAATATCCCAGCTTATGATAGTTTAGGGATTGACGAGTAAGATAAAGACTGTTTGAAAATCTGTCAAGGAGCTAAAAATGGTTGAAGGATTGTGGACGGTAGATTTCATATCAAACCTTAATATGCAAGGATCGGGTGTTTTTGTCCTAACAAGTGATAATCGTATCTTAGGAGGAGATAATGGTTATTATTATATTGGAGATTACAAGGCTACTGGCGAAGACATCTCTGGACAAATTGATGTGATAAGATTTGACCAAAGTTGTGTTTCTGTCTTTGGAAATGTTGAACAATTTAATCTCAAATTCAATGGCAAGTTAGTGAGTGATTGCGAATTATCAGCAACCGCTTTTTTGGGTGACACCCCCAACTCTATAGTGCTCAGAGCATACAAAAAGGAAAGTTTGTAGAATCATGAAAACCCACGAACTACTAACACAATATAGAGAAAAAAAAGAATTTCTTGAGCAATTAAAAACCTATGCCGATGAAGTTATGCGGAGAAAACTTAGTGATGAAAAAATTAAAATTGAACGATTGGAAGGCAGAGTAAAAAAATTCGACTCCATCTTAAAAAAAACACATAAAAAAGAGATGGACAATCCTTTCCGGGAAATGTCTGATATCGTTGGCTTACGTGTAATATGTCTGTTTCAAAAGGATGTTGAGATAATAAAAGAGATAATACGCAAGGTTTTCAATGTTAAGAAAGAAGAGGATAAATCCACAAGCATTCCCACCGATGTGTTTAAATATGTTTCGACGCATTTTGATGTAACTTTACCAGATGATTTCCATAACGACGAATATAAGGAGAACATATTTGAAATTCAGCTAAGAACTATTTGCCAACATGCTTGGTGTGCTATTTCACACAACCTCTTCTATAAGGATAACAAAACAGTGCCGCGAGAAATTGAGCGTGACTTCCACGCTATAAACGGACTGTTTTGTGTAGCAGACAAACATTTTGAGATGATTAGCGACAATCTTTCCAACCGTACCAGTTGAATTGCTATGCTTTTTTTTGCTTCGCTGCCTTGCGTTCTTCTTTTGGCCTATGTTTCCAGCGACGGTGCAGCCACCAGTATTGGCTCGGATCCTTACGCACAAAATCCTCGATAGCCTTTGTATACTCAGCGGTGATCCACTCCAGCGGTTTGGCCTTATCCGCCCATTCCTGGGGCATGATAAGCCTTTGTATTTCGATCTCGAAGAAGAAACGATTCCCAGCCCGCCGACAGCACGCAACCGATATCGGCATATTATACTGCATCGCAAGCAAACCGATGCTCTTGTACGTGCTCGCCTTCCTGCCAAAAAAGTCAACAAAGACGCCCTTTCGCCCCGCATCCTGATCGGCGATAAAACCAATATTGGCTCCCTCTTCGATCATCTGCTGCATATATTCGGATGCTCCTTTTTTATCGATGATCTTTTGCCCCGCCTTTTCACGGATGCTGTAAAGATATTTGCTGATAAACCGATTATCTAAAGGCCGGGCAATGCTGTACGTCTTAAACCCGAACAGACCCATCAAATAGCCCATGATCTCGAAGTTACCATAGTGCCCAGTCACCATAAGCACCGGCTGCCCGCCCTGAATAAGCCACTTAGTCCGCTCAAGATTGATATACGTCGAATATTGCTCCCAGTTATCACGCTTGACCAGACGAGGCGTAAAAAGCATATCGACTGTCAGCATCACAATATGCTGAAAGCTCCGCCTCCCCGTTTCCTCGATCCACTCGTCGTCCTTCTCCGGATAGCTTGCCTTAAGATGGTCAATCGTCCGCTGTTTGCCGCGATCGTAATGTTTCCACATCTGGTCACCGAGAAAATTCGCAAACCGAAGGACACTTTCGACCTTAAACCGATAAAGGATCAGCAATCCAATACGCAGCAAAACGTACAAAGGATAATCGACAACAACGTTGCCCTTTTTTTTCTTTCTCTTTTTTGGGTTGACCGCTAACATAATATGGGCATTATCGAATATAATCGCTATTTGTCAATACTTGTATTATTCCTTGACACTATAGCCCGACGCAATATAATTGTGTAATAGTGTAAAATCAGCCATCCGCCGTGGGCGGATACCACAATTTTGCATTTTTATTTGTGATCTTTACATTCAAAAAAATGAAAGGTGTTTTATGGAATTTGAACACGATCAAGAGCAAGAATCGCTGTATGTCCCCGCCAATGACACACCCCGTACTTGTGAAATACCTACGCAAAAACCGAAAAAGAAAGGTTCCTTCTGGAAAATATTCTTTATCATAGCTTTCCTGCTTTCGGTGCTTGCCAACTTCTTTTTGTTCGTACTCCTGATCGCCGCCTCTATGTTCGTTTCCGTAGGCCATACGAGTTCATTTATTGAAGATGTCATACGCGACGGGTCGTCATCGAAAAAAATAGCCGTCATAAGATTGGAAGGCATCATCGACAGCAGACTCAGTGATCTGGTAAAAGAACAGCTCGATAGCGCCGCCAAAGACGAATCGGTAAAAGCCGTCATACTAAGGGTCATAAGCCCCGGCGGAGGAGTAGCAGCGTCAGACAGGATACATCACCAGATAAGCAAATTCAGAAACGATACAAACAAACCGGTCGTTTCATTCATGCAGACTGTCGCCGCGTCCGGCGGATACTACGCATCCGTCGCCTGCGACAAGATCATCAGCGAACCGACGACAATAACAGGTTCCATCGGCGTCATGGCAAACCACATGGTTTTTAAACAACTCCTGGAAGAAAAACTCGGCATCACGCCCGTCGTCGTCAAATCCGGAGAGAAAAAAGACTGGCCAAGCATATTCTCCGAAACTACTGAAGAGCAAAAAGAATACTTGCAGCAGAAACTCATAATACCCGCTTACGATCGCTTCGTCGCGCTCGTTGCAGACGGCAGAAAAGACCTGTCCCTGCAGGAGGTCATCACACTTGCAGACGGAAGCATCTACGGCGCACCCGAAGCGTATAACAATAAGCTTATTGACGAACTTGGTTTCATAGAAGACGCCATTGCAATGACCGAAAAACTTGCACACATCAAAAACGCAAAAGTCTTCGAGTACACTCAGCCGTTTACGCTGTCGTCGGTTCTTGGAGCACAATCGGAAACCATATTTAACTTCGACCGCAAGATGATCGAAAAGCTCGCAACCCCGCAGTTGATGTATCTCTGGGATGGGAAATAGCCCCGGCCCATTTTATTAAAAAAACCCCGGGAAAGATAATTGCTACCTTATCCCGGGATAAGAAGAGAGTTCTAGTAATTAAAATTTATCCTGCTTAACCAACAAAAGTATCAACGGGTTATCTGCCTAAAGGCAGTCCCGGGACAAGAAGAGAGTTTTAGTAATTGTACTTTATATTTTTTCGGTCTTCTGGATTTCTCCGTCAAGGCCTATCGTTACATCGTCAAAGCTGAGATCGCTTCCGCTTTTGGCTATCGCCTCTTTCGCAATATGCGTCAGCCCAAAACAGCACGGCACTTCCATATGTATAACGCTAAGGCTGTTAAGATCGTTCTGCTGTATTATCGCCGCCAGCTTATCGATATACGCGCCGCTGTCATCGAACTTCGGGCATCCAACCGCGATCGCCCTGCCCTTTAGTATCTTGTTATGGAAATCGCCCATCGCAAAAGGAACACAATCGGCAACAAGCAGCAGGTCCGCATTCTTAAAATACGGCGCCTGCGGAGAAACAAGCCCCATCAGCACCGGCCACTGAGCAAGCTGCGAAGGAATCGCTACGCCATCAGAACTGCCCGTCTTAGGTTTGTTCATCTGCCTTACCATCGATCCCGGACATACGAACCCGTCGGGCTTTTGCGGCTTCTGATTTGCAAGATGCTCTTCGGTTGCCTTCTCGTCAAACTCGTCCACCTCGCGCTGTTCGATAGTGATAGCGTCCATAGGACAGGTCCCAAGACACGCACCAAGCCCGTCGCAATAAATCTCGCTGACAAGTTTTGCCTTACCGTCGATGATCTCGATCGCTCCCTCGGCACAAGCGATCACGCAATCACCACAGCCATTGCATTTTTCCTCATCGATCTTAACTATATTTCTAACTGACATATTAACCCTTAACAATAAACAACTCCGCCATAGGCGGCTTCATAAATTTTTATTTAACTTTTCGTAACCGTCCACCGTTTTTTCCTGTCAATCATTTTAAACTCCCTTTTTTGACAAGATAACAGGATAACTATAATTCTCTCACTATCACTTTTGGATTAACATGAATTTTCATTATCTGTTCTTTTATCCTGTAATCCTGTCAAAAATTCCCATCAACGGTTACTGATTTATGACCTTTACATTTAGTTCCCAAGCATATCGGCAAGGTCCGTATCGACGTCGCCAATAGGTTTGATCTTAAACTTTTCAACAAGAACATTCAAAACGTTCGGGCTGATAAACGCAGGAAGCGACGGTCCAAGACGTATGTTCTCAACGCCGAGATAAAGCAGCGTAAGCAATATCGCAACCGCTTTCTGCTCGTACCACGAAACAACAAGCGACAACGGCAGATCGTTCACTCCGCAATCGAATGCTTTTGCAAGTGCAACCGCGACCTGGATCACCGAGAAGCAGTCATTACACTGCCCCATATCGATCAAACGCGGGATACCGTCGATATCGCCGTACTCGTGAGCATTGATCCGATACTTGCCGCACCCCGCCGTCAGGATCACGCAATCGTCCGGCACTTTCTCTGCAAACTCGGTAAAGTAGTTACGCCCCGGCTTAGCTCCGTCACATCCGCCAATAAAGAAAAAGTGTTTGATCTTCCCGGCCTTAACAGCGGCGACGATCTTATCAGCCAAGCCAAGAACCGCTGTGTAATGGAAGCCCGTCGTATGCGAAGCTGCCTGACTGTCTTCCAGCGGTGCAGACGCAAGAGCCTTCTCGATAACTACCGAATAATCTCTGCCCTCGATATGCGTAACACCCTCGACACCTGCCAGGCCTGTCGTAAACAACCTGTCCTTATAAGAATCCTTAGGGATCATAATACAGTTCGTATTTACAAGTATCGCCCCGCTAAATGCATCGAACTCGGTCTTCTGGTTCTGCCACGCGCTGCCGTAGTTGCCGATCAAATGTTTATATTTTCTAAGCTCAGGATACCCGTGAGCAGGCAGCATCTCGCCGTGCGTATAAACGTTTATCCCCTTACCGTCGGTCTGCTTGAGAATGTCTTCAAGGTTCAGCAGGTCGTGACCGGTTACAAGTATCCCGGGCCCTGCTATCGTTCCTGACTTCACTTCCACAGGCGTCGGGCTGCCGAACTTTTCAACATGAGCATTGTTCAGCAACTCCATAACCTTAAAGTTCGTCTCGCCTGCTTTAAGCACCAACTCAAGAAAACGGTTAAGATCGAAGTCCACATTCGTCAGCGTCGAAAACATAGCGTCATGCATAAAGGCATCTACATCTTCGCTTCTGGCCCCAAGCTCTCTTGCATGGTGTGCATAAGCGGCAACGCCCTTAAGGCCAAACACCAAGACGTCCTGTAGCGACTGAACATCTTCATTCTTACCGCAAACACCGATCTTTGTACATCCCGTCCCGCCCGCTGTTTGTTCACATTGATAACAAAACATTTCTACCCTTTCGATTTATGGTTTAAGTTTTATAAATTAGCCCCAGACGCAAGGCTGGCTCAATAACTACGAACTATGAATTAGTGACATCCTTTAGGGTGTCACTTACCATCATACCGCATTCCGGACATTTAACTTTTTTATCCTCTGCAAAAAATTCGATCACATAGCCGCACGCCGGACATTTTACTTCGTGAACATCTAGTTCGTTTATATCTCTATGCTCTTGTCTTGGGCATTTTCCCATCGCTTTCCCCTTATCTCAACTATAAAACAGCCCCAGGCGAAAGGCTGGGTCCGCAATTTTGCATTTTTAGTTTTGATTTTTGCATTTCTTTTCTACGATCTTATCATGATCAATACCATTTTAAATTTTTCCTCGGCGTTTACAGAATGCGGTACGCCCCCCGGCATGATGATCAGTTGTCCCGCCTTTACCTCGACATCTTTGCCATTTATCGTCAGCATCGCCGTCCCGTCGATGACTTGCACAAGCGCATCGTAAGGCGATGTATGTTCGCTAAGCGATTGTCCTTTATCGAATGCAAAAAGCGTCACTGTCCCCACCGGCTTATTGATGACCGTCTTGCTGACTACGGAGTCCTCGGAATATTCGACCAGCGAACCGAGGTCCTTCGGATTTGAAACACAAGCTTGTAATATATTCTCAGCCATTATTTCCCCTTTTTCTTTGAATGACTCTCAAGGAACTCATCCAATGTAACACCTGCAAGAAACTTCTCCATATAATTTTGCAATTCGTGCATTTTTTTACTCGCCGCACATTTCGGCTTACGCTGGCACCCCTTGATCCCCAGGATACAACTGTTAACGCAAGGCGCACCCTGCATCGCAGATAAGACTTCCAGCAAACTTATCTGCGACGGTGCTTTCGCAAGCAAATACCCGCCTTTAGGGCCCATCGTGCTTCTTACAAGCTTCGCACCCTGCAATTGCTGAAGTATCTTACACGCAAACTGATAAGATATATCCCCCTGCTCGGACAAAACCCGCACCGAAACTACCTGCTTTTCATACTCACCGGCAAGATATATCATCGCACGTAAAGCGTAATCCGTATTTTGCTTAACTATGTTCATATCACATCACCTTTCTATATAGGAGCATTCTAGTCTTACTAATCGGGTAAATCAACAGAAAAATTTAAAAATAATGAAAAAATTTAAAAAACGCTGTTTTCAGGCCGATCTAGCGGCTTTTAGTTCTTTGATCCAGCAGTAAAGAACCGGCACAACAAGCATTGTAAGAACCTCGATAAGCATCCCGCCGAACGAAGGTATCGCCATCGGCACCATAATATCAGAACCTCGCCCGGTGGAAGTCAGGACAGGTATTAACGCCAGGATCGTCGTCGCCGTCGTCATCAGGCAAGGACGAATTCGCCTGCTGCCCGCCCGGATAACCGCCGCTTTGATCTCCGCGGAAGTGCTGAACTCACTGCTGCTGAAAATTTGTTTTAGATATGTGCACATCACAACCCCGTCGTCGGTCGCTATACCAAACAGCGCAAGGAACCCGACCCATATCGCAACGCTCATGTTGATCGGATGCACCTGGAAAAGCTCGCGCAGGTTCACACCTAACACGGAAAAATTGAGGAACCACCCCTGACCGTAAAACCATATCATGATAAATCCGCCGCCCCACGCAACAAGAACACCGGTAAAAACCAAAAGCGCACTCGAAACTTCCTTAAACTGCATATACAGTATCAGAAAAATAATAACCAAAGCAAGCGGAACCACGATCATTAGCGTGCTTTGCGCACGGATCTGGTTTTCATAGTTACCGGCGAACGTAAAGCTGACACCGGCAGGTAAAACAAATTCGCCGCCGGCGATCTTGCTGTCGAGATACGCCTGGCATTCTTCGACAACATCAACCTCTGCGTGACCGGTTTCTTTATCAAAAAGAACATACCCGACAAGCGAGGTGTCCTCGCTTTTGATAACCCCCGGACCGCTGATGTATTTGATCTCAGAAAGCTGCATAAGCGGAACCTGGGCACCACCGCTGGATGGAACAAGAATTGATTCTAATTCTTCTATCTGGTCACGCAGTTCACGCATATAGCGAACACGGACAGGGTATCTCTCCCGCCCTTCGACGGTCGTCGTTACCCGCCTGCCACCTACGGCAACCTCAATAACATCCTGAACATTTTGGATATTGACGCCGTACCGTGCTATTGCATTTCGGTCTATATCGATCTCGAGATACGGTTTCCCGATGATACGGTCTGCAAACACCGCCGACCTCTTAACAGACGGGATTTCCTTTAAATACTTTTCGATCTCAAGCCCCACACCCTCGATAGTTTCTAAGTCAGGTCCTTTGACTTTAACGCCCATCGGTGCCCGCATACCGCTTTGCAGCATTATAAGCCGTGCCGCGATCGGCTGAAGTTTCGGAGCAGACGTCGTCCCCGGAATCTGGCCGGCTGTAACGATTTCTGACCAGATGTCATCGGGGGTCTTTATGTGCTCACGCCACTGCCGGTAAACCTTTCCCCGCCTATCTGCTATCAACTTGCCATTGGCATCTCGGACAAATTCTTT
Source organism: Planctomycetota bacterium (assembly GCA_023143375.1). GTDB lineage: Bacteria > Planctomycetota > Phycisphaerae > Sedimentisphaerales > Anaerohalosphaeraceae > JAFGKL01. Next base: position 1,250 of record JAGLHQ010000198.1, on the reverse strand, counting down.
TTCCTTCTTATCGTACTTAAACCGCAGCCGATGTCCGTCCTTATCGACAGCATATTCGGATTTATAATTGATTACCGTCTCTATCATAGAAACCGGCGCAGGATCCAAAGGCGTCTCTGCCCGTCCGATCTTACCGACCACAGACTCGACCTCCGGAATAGATTGAAATGCCGCGTCCTGCTTTTGAAGTATGTCAAGTGCTTCACCGATCGACGCATGAGGCATCGTTGTCGGCATATAAAGGAACGACCCTTCGTCAAGAGCCGGCATAAACTCTTTACCAAGGCCCATCCAGATAAAACATCCGGTAACCAGAACGCAAATGGGAACTGAAATGAATTTCAATTTATTATCAAGGCACCATGAAAGGATAACAGCATATTTCTTCTGGAAAAACTTAAAGAACGCAAGCAAACTCCCGATCAGTAATGCGACAAAGATAATATTAACTATCATTCCCTTTTCAACACCCATCGGCAGCCAGTAACTTGTAAGCAGTATACCTATAAAGGCAATTGCAAAAATGTTAGCAACCTTCGCCGATCCCTGTTGTCGGCCGGCTTGCGAGAACTCTTTTTTAAGATGGTACAAGCCAAACACGACAATAATCGCCGCGATCCAGAAGTTAAACACAAACCCCGCCCATACCCCCGCAAGGACTAAAACCGCATCCATTGCGATACGCCAGGTTCTCCTGATATGCCCCTTACGCGTAAATATAATATGAGCAGCAGGCGGTATCACCGTAAGGGCTATGATCACAGAGGCGATAATAGCGAACGTTTTCGTAAACGCCAAAGGCCTAAAAAGTTTCCCCTCCGCAGCCGTCATCGTAAACACCGGCAAAAAACCGACAACCGTCGTAGCAACAGCGGTAACAATTGCGCTAGCCACCTCGCTCGACGCACGGTATATCACTTCCAGTTTGTTATCACCCTCTTTCGATTCGTTAAGGTGTTTTAGAATGTTCTCGCATATAACTATGCCCATATCCACCATCGTACCGATCGCGATAGCAATACCCGATAGCGCAACGATATTAGCATCGATCTTAAAAATACGCATCGCGATAAAGCACATCAGCACCGCGATCGGCAACAGCCCGCTTATCAAAATCGAACTCCGCAGATGCATCACCAACGCGATAACAACGATAACCGTAACAAGTATTTCCTCGATAAGCGCCGTCTCAAGCGTCCCAAGCGTTTCGTAGATAAGCCCCGTCCGGTCATAGAACGGAACTATTCTTA
>JAGLHQ010000197.1 GCA_023143375.1 Planctomycetota bacterium | reverse complement strand
CCAAGCCGTTCAAGTGCCATCGGTACAGTACGGTTAACTATCTTAAGCATTCCGCCGCCGACAAGCATCTTGTACTTAACCAGGGCGATATCAGGCTCAACACCCGTCGTATCGCAGTCCATCATAAACCCGATGGTCCCGGTTGGAGCAAGCACCGTAGACTGAGCGTTACGGAATCCGTACTGGCTGCCAGAATCGAACGCCTGATCCCAGACATTCTTCGCAGCATTGATCATATAATCGGGACAATGCACTTCCGGAATGTTAAAAGCATGTTCGCGATGCATGGCAACAACTTTCAGCATCGACTCTTTATTCTCTTGGAAATCGTCAAAAGCTCCCTTGATAGAAGCCACCTCGGCACTTACAGTATAAGCGGTGCCGGTTAGTATCGCGGTAATAGCAGAGGCCCACGTCCTGGCCCCGTCAGAATCGTAAGGCATCGCAAGGCTCATCATCAAGCTGCCGAGATTCGCATAGCCAAGCCCCAGCGGACGGAACCTGTGGCTGTTTTCGGTGATACGTGCTTCCGGATAGCTGCCGTTATCGACCAGGATCTCCTGGGCAATAATAAATATACGGATAGCCTTCTGGAAACTTTCAATATCGAACGCACCGTCTTCGGCGCGGAACTTCATAAGGTTAAGCGACGCAAGGTTACACGCCGAGTTGTCAATAAACATATACTCGCTGCAAGGGTTAGATGCGTTGATCGGGCCGGCCTCCGGACACGTATGCCACTTATTGATCGTCGTATCGTACTGCAAACCAGGATCGCCGCATATTCTGGTACCCTCGGCGATAAGGTCCATCAGCCCCTTAGCTGAATGTTCCTCGACATCGGCACCCGTCGTAACCGCCTTAGTCACCCACTTACCGTCTTTTTCAACCGTATCCATGAACTCATCGCTGACACGGACCGACATATTGCAGTTCTGGAACATCACGCTGCCGTAAGCCTCGCTGTTCATCTCACCGCCATAACCCTGTTCCATCAGGGCCCACGCCTTTTTCTCTTCCTCGGTCTTGCAGGTGATAAATTCTTTAATATCAGG
>JAGLHQ010000196.1 GCA_023143375.1 Planctomycetota bacterium | reverse complement strand
AACTCGTTTGCCCATGCGGAAAACTCTTTAAAATATGAATTAAGACACCTTCGTGTTCTTCGTGAACACCTGTCGCGGCGTAGCCTCGTGCGAAGCCGGATCGTGGTAAAAAATGACCGTCACAATTTTGAAAACGGCCAAAAAAAACAAACCCAATTTGAAAAATGCCAAAATCGGCGTTTTTAAGCTAAAAAGGACGATTATAGGGAACTCAAAAACACAAAATATGCAAAACAAACCCAATTTGAGGATTGTTGAAAAAAAGGCGATAACAACAAAACAAACAAAAGCCCGAAGCGCAAGCGCCGGGCCGATAACAGGGAAAATCAAGAAACTTTCAAAAACCACGGCAAAAAGGTATAATAGCATTATGGGCAAAAAAACAGACAAAGCAAGGATCGCCGCTGTACGCCAGGCAATAAAAGCCCTCCCCTCCACACCCGGCCTATACTTCTTCAAAGACGCCAAAGAAACCGTCCTCTACATCGGCAAAGCAAAGAACCTCCGATCCCGCGCCGCCAGCTATTTCCAGGAATCCGCAAACCTTATAACCTCCCGCGGACCGAAGATCGTAGAGATGGCAAACAAAACAACCTCCGTCGATTACCTCGAAACACCAAACGAAGTTGACGCCACCCTGCAGGAAGCACGCCTCATAAAAGACATCCGCCCGCCCTACAACACCGACCTCGCAGACGACAAAAGCTTCCCATACCTCGAGATCACAACCCGAACCGACTACCCCGGCGTATACATCACCCGAAACCCGCAAAACGAAAAGTCAAAACTCTTCGGGCCATTCACCGCCGTAAGCGACTTGCGCGCAGCAATGGGCGTACTCCAGAAAATATTTAAGTTCAGAACATGCGCCATAGACATCAAAGACTCCGACGAAAAAAGAAAGTTCTTCCGACCATGCCTGCTATACAGCATTAAACAATGCGCCGCTCCATGCGGAGCAAAGATCGAAAAGGCCGAGTACAAAAAAATAATTGCCGACCTCATAAAGTTCCTCCAGTCAAAACGATCCTCCATCCTGCGCCAGCTAAAAAAACAAATGGCCGCCGCCTCCAAAGAAACCAACTACGAATCAGCCGCCATGTACCGCGATCGAATACGCCTGATACAACGCCTCGGCGAACGAGGAACCGTAGAAGCCAATGTCCAGCCCGAGGTCTTCGCAAGAAACCCCGCCGAGGCACTGGAAAAACTGCAAAAGATATTCAACTCCGAAAAACCGATACGCATAATAGAAGGCATCGATATCGCACACATCTCCGGCCAACAAACCGTAGGCTCGCTCGTGAAGTTCATTGACGGAAAACCGTTCAAAAGCGGATACCGACGATTCAAGATCAAGACCGTCACCGGCATCGACGATTACGCCTGCATTAAAGAAGTCGTCACACGAAGATACGCCCATGCCCTTCAAGGCGAAGAGCTTTGGCCCGATATCATACTCATCGACGGAGGCCTCGGCCAGCTCCACGCCGCAGAAGAGGCCTTTGTAAAAATGAACGCTCCAATGCCCCTGCTCGCATCGATCGCAAAAAAACAAGAGCTTGTCTACATACACGGCCACGAAAACCCCCTCAAGCTCCCCGCAAACAACACCGGAAAAAAACTCCTGCAATACGTACGCGACGAGGCACACCGATTCGCACAACACTACCACCACATACTAAGAACAAAAAAAGTCATTAACGGAAAATAATTAGCAAAAACCCCTTGCTTTTCCAGAACAACGGGAATAATACTATTATTATCACCGGGGCAGGCATACGGCTGTTTGATAAATCAACCATAACGCATTAAGGAGGCAGTATTATGGAACTGATCGTAGAGCAAGTGGATGTTTGGGCAGTAACAATTAAAGATGAGCCGGGAGCATTATCACGAATCCTCATCGGCCTAAGAGAAGCAGGTGCCGACCTTAACTTTGTCATCGCAAGGCGATCTCATGAAACACCGGGAACATGCGTGGTCTTTGTTACCCCGTTGCGAGGAGACAGAGAAATTGCCGCCGCCAAGAACATGGGCTTTAATGTATCCAGCACCATGCACTCTGTAAGTGTCGAGGGTCCAAACCAACCCGGAGCAGGAGCAGTGATAACTAAGGTACTTGCAGAAGCCGGGATAAACCTGAGAGGCTTTTCCGCCGCGGTACTCGGAACACAGTTTGTTCTTTACATCGCCCTGGACACCGCAGAAGACGCCAACAAAGCAATAGACGTGCTGAACAACGCATAGATGATTAACTAATAAAACAGTGCAGGCTTTGCCTGCTTCCACGCGATAAGTAAGCCTGCGGTTTACTTATCGCCTGCGCAGCAGCACCGTAGGTGCTAAATAAAACAGCCCCAGCCAAAGGCTAAAGACTAGCTGGTTACCTTCAGGCAACCAGTTACGCACTTATCATTTCCAAGCCGCTGGCATGTATAATTCGTCAACCCTTCAGCGTTCGCCAGAGCCTCCATCTCTTTGGTCACCATCACCGCACCATCGCAAGCCAGCTTTTTGTCAGCGATATAAACCCGCACCTCATCAGCCAAGCCCGCCTGCAAAACCGAAGTTATAACTTTCGCTCCCCCTTCAACCAATACCTGCTGGGCGCCCATTTCGCCAAGTTTCGTCATCACCTCGCGGATGTCACATTTGCCATCGGCCTCTTTTACTGCTATGACCTCCGCCCCCTTTTCAATTATCTCTTTTACAAGCGATTGTTTTTCGTTAGCTGTTTTCTCCGTCGTCATCACAGCCGTAGGATACCCCGGCGTGTTTAACAACTGACATGTTAGCGGTATTCTAAGTTGCGAATCCAGTACGATCCGCTTTGGCTTTCGTCCCTTGCCCGGCCGAGGCGTAAGTAGCGGATCGTCCGTCAGTACCGTTTCGATGCCTACGACTATCGCCTGTACTCGACGCCGCAGGTTATGCGCGTCAGCCTGGCTCGTCTTGTTCGATATCCACCTGTCCTCAACCTCGCCGCCGAATCCGATCACCCCGTCGGCGCTCTGTGCCCACTTAACGATCACCCACGGCTGATGCGTCCGAACATACTTTATAAACGGAGCCATCACAGCCTGCGCAGCCTCGGTGCATATTCCAACCGCAACCTCGACACCCGCCCGCTGCAACTGCTCGATCCCCTTGCCGCCGACATTACTCGACGGGTCGATGCTGCCGATAAATACACGCCCGATCTTCGCTTCGATAACCGCATCGCTGCAAGGGGCCGTCTTACCAATATGACAGCACGGCTCTAAACTAACATACATATCCGCACCCGTAGTATCGTTGCCGTTACTCTTGCAATCGGCGATAGCGTTGATCTCCGCATGCCCCTTACCAAACTCCTCATGCCAGCCGGCCCCGATAATCTCGCCGCCGGCAACAATAACACACCCCACCGGCGGATTAGGCTCAACACTACCTATCCCACGCCGCGAAAGCTCGATCGCCTGCATCATATATTCTTCATGTATATCTTGCATCAAAAACCATTCCTGTTACGTTTGTCACTCTCCATACATAACCACTGTCTTCTTAGTGGCCAGATCAACATTGACAAATATCTCACCTCCTTTTCCTATCAATCCTTTGGATGGATCTTTTGGAATAAGATCACTTGCCTTAAAGGTCACTCGCCAGAGATACTTGCCTTTGATTATCATCCGCCGCGCAGAGACCAGCATAAAATCACCCGAAGAAAGTAAATCGCCCATAGCCGCAGATTCTGCAAGTGCAACCGCCTCTGTGAAATCATCGCTATCTACCCTTACACCATCAACTGCCTTAGGCCTCACATCACCAGCACAGCCGAACACATTCGCAAGTAATAATGCAAGGCCAACCACACAAACCGTCTTCTTCATATATTGTTCGTATATATCCATGAATCAGGAACCCTTGATCATCTTTTCAAATTCTTCTTCGCTGATAACTTGCACCCCGAGCTTGTTCGCTTTTTCAAGCTTACTTCCTGCATTAGCGCCAGCTACAACAAAGCTTGTTTTCTTGCTAACGCTTGACGATGTCTTTCCGCCGTTATCTTTTATCGCCCGTTCTATCGACTGTCGTGTAAAGCTTTCCAGCGTACCGGTTACAACGATAGTTTTCCCTTCAAGCACACTGCTTGCTTTTTCCTTAGGCGCTATCGGCGTTACATGTTTAAGCAGCTCATCAACGAGTATCTTGTTAGTCTCGTCATTGAAGAACTCGCAAACATTCTTTGCGATGGTCTCTGCGATGCCGTCAACTTCGACAAGCCTTTCTTCGCTTGCGTTGCGAAGTTTATCTATCGTTCCAAACTCGTTAGCTAAAGTCTCTGCCAACTGCCCGCCAACATTGCTTATCCCCAATCCAACCACCAGCCGCCACAAGGGACTGGTCTTACTTTTTTCAATACTGTCCAAAACATTGGCGGCGCTTTTTTCTCCCATCCGTTCAAGCTGTGAAACTCTTGCGTACTCTAAGCTGTACAAGTCGGCAATATTCTTTACCATCCCCGCTTTTATCAATTGATCTATAAGCGCCGGGCCCACATTCTCGATATCCATCTGCCCTTTACCGGCAAAGTAAATTATTCTCTCACGTATGATGGCTGTGCATTCGGGGTTAACGCATTTATGTGTATGCGTGTACTCGCTTTTGTTTTCGATATCCTCTTTCTTACCCGCCCGCTTTCTTTCTGAAACGATTACCTCGCTGTCGCACTCCGGACACTTTGTCGGTATCTTGAATTCTTCGGCAAACATATCCGCTTCGCCATGCTCGATCACCCGTACCACCTGCGGGATTATCTCGCCTGCCTTTTCGATAATGACCTTATCGTTTATCTTTAAGCCCAGCCGCTGGAGTTCGTCAAAGTTGTGCAGGCTTGCACGTTTCACTACCGTCCCCGCAAGCTTAACCGCCTTGAGGTTCGCCACCGGCGTAAGAACTCCCGTCTTACCAACCTGCACATCGATAGATTCTACGACCGTTTCCGCCTGCTCAGCCGGGAACTTATAAGATATGCACCAACGCGGCGCCCTGCCCGTCGCCCCCAGTATATCTTGGCTGTCGAACCGGTTTACCTTAACAACCATCCCGTCGATCTGATAATCCAGCCTTGTTTTCTTCTTATCCCATCCGAGGCATATCTTAACCGCCTCGCCGATGTCTTTTGCTTTCTTGATCTCGGCATTAACCGGCAGGCCCAGCTTCTTCAGCTTTTGCAAAGTTTCATAATGCCCGCCTGCAAGCGGCGTCGAAACCTCACCCGTCGAATACGCAAAGAACGACAGCTTACGAGCGGCTGTCATGCCTGGATCGAGCAGTTTTAAGGAACCGGCTGCGGCGTTACGCGGATTGGCAAAAAAGTCTTCCCCATTCTCTTCCCGCTGGGCATTAAGCTCGGCGAACGCCTTCTTCGGCATATACACCTCCCCGCGAACTTCCAGAACATCCGGAACATCTTTAGCCAACAGCCGAAGCGGTATCGCTTTTATGGTTCTTACATTAGCGGTCACATCGTCGCCTGTCGTCCCGTCCCCGCGTGTCGCAGCCCGCACTAACGCGCCATGTTCGTATCGCAGGCTTATCGCAAGCCCGTCGATCTTAAGCTCCACGGCGTATTCGTATTCGGCGTCACCAAGCCCTTTGCTAACCCGCTCGTCGAACGCTTTAAGCTCATCGGCATTATACGTGTTATCAATGCTAAGCATCGGCACCGCATGTGCAACATTGTCAAAACCGGCAACCGGTTTTTCAGAAACTCTCTGCGTCGGCGAATCGGGAGTTATAAGCTCCTTGTTCTTATCCTCAAGCTTTTTTAGCTCGCTAAAAAGCCTATCGTATTGCTGGTCGCTGATCTCCGGCTTATTCAAAACATAATACAAACGATCATGGACGCGAATCTCGCCCCGAAGCTCTTCTATTCGATTTTCAACATCATTAGCCATGCGGTACAAGTTATCCTTATTCGACATCTTTTGCAAGAGGTTATCTGTCTAACTGTAAGGTGTGCTTCAGCACACATAATAAATAAGACGCAGGCTTTGCCTGCCTCCACGCGATAAGTAACCCTGCGGTTTACTTATCGCCCAGCGACCCGTCGCGACGAAGCTCGTAGAGCGAAGCCAAATTAAATCAGCATCCGCCGTCGGCGGATTCCTCTAACGAATCACGATCTGTCCTTCGGACAGCTTATCCCATTAACATATCGAACTCATCGGAGCCGAGGTTCTGGCGGAGTTTTTGCAATGCTCCAAGCTCGATCTGTCGTATGCGTTCCTTGCTTAGGCCCAGCTCGTCGCCGATCTGCTTCATGGACTTCGACTTCTTGGTAACTCGGCTGCCGTCAAGCCCGAAGTGGTTGCGAATGATATACTGCTCGCGCTCGTTAAGGTTGTTGCCGATGATATGATCGAGGCTCCGCTGGGCGTGTTCTATCGCCGAGACGTCCACTACGTCTATGTTACGCATGTCCTGCTGTATGTTCGACATATCCGAACCGGTGTGCCTGTCGGGCCTGCCCGCCTCAGCCGGTATCCGACGGGCAAAGTCTTTAGCGACCGCCCAGCTTGCATAAGTACTGAACCGATAGCCGCGCGTATAATCGAACTTCTCGACCGCGCGCATCATCGAAAAGTTGCCCTCGCTTATAAGGTCCTTTAGATCGTGCCCGCCGCCGGCGTGTTTGTTGGCGATGCTTATCACCAGCCGAAGGTTCGCCTCGATAATTATCTTCTTTATGCGATCGGCATAGGCAATATTTTTTTCGATCTGCTGTAATAGCTTGCCGTAATAGCTGGCGGATTTCAATTTCTCTCTGCCGAAACAGGCCAGGTATTTCAGATAATTGTATTTCCTAAACAGATCGATCTCCTGCTGGCGATTTAGCAGTGCCTCTGTCTCCGGCAGCGTATCGGTTTGGGCAAGAATGTGCCCGGCTGTGTCTTCGTTTACGAAGTCATCGCTGTCGATGAACTTTATCTTCGTAGCAAGTATCGCCCGCGCCCGGCGTTTGTTTATGATCCGATATATCGAGCCTTTGCTCCTGTCGAACTGCCTGGTCAATTCGGACACTTCGGTACCCTGACGATAGAGCTTATAGATCGTGTTTTCGTCCCTGGCCTCCAGCCGAGCGGACCTTCCGACCAGACCAAGCGCGCCGGGGTGCTGCTTTTGGTGGTCGGCGAGGATCGAGCGGATGGTTTCTTTGCCTCTACCGGTAGCTTCTACGACTTCGTCGATGATCTGGTTACGGGTCAAGGATCCGACCGAAGCGAGCCCGGCTGTCATCTGCAGGATACGATCCTTTTGCTCGGCGGTTAGCTGCGAAAAGCCAGAGCTTTTTGCCACGAAATCTTTGTTGGCTTCGGCGAAATTGTCAACATCGGAGGCAAGGAATCCCAGGCGTTTCTTTCCGTCGTCGAAGATGTACTTTCGGGCGCGAAGCCCGCGTTTGCGCCATCGGTTTATCGTCTTTTCAGAAACGTTGAACCTGACGGTCATCTGGCTAAGCGTAAGAACCGGTTCCGCCTGCTCGGCGGCGGAAAACTCAAGTTTACCGCTCAAGCGCGAGATAAAAACCCCAAGGTCGCTTTTTAGCTCTTGGCCGAGTATGGGCGGCTGATTGAGATGGGTATCGGGGCGGTATCCGGTGATCTTGAAACAGACGAACTCGTAGGGATAGTCCTTGTCAGGGTCGATGATGCGCAGGAGTTTCTCGGCTTCGTCAAGCTGGTTTTGCCGTTGGGTCCGCGGGCCAAACCTAAGCTCCATGAATAGCTGTTCTATCGTTTTGTTCTTTATCTTCGTCTTTGCCATTGTTTAAAATTTCACCATTTTTTCACCGGTCTTAAAAACTACCCGCGTTTTTGGGGTTAAAACGCTGATTTACGTTTTAAAATTCCGCCATTTGTGCTATTAATACCATTATACCAGGTGTCCGGTTGGAAGTAAAATAAAAGATCAGATAGCAAAATGCAAAATTGTGGGGGCAGTCATTCTAGCGTACAGCGGACAGCGTATAGGACGCATGGGGCGTTTCCGGCTGTTGGCCGGGTATGGGTTTACCTCACAAAAACCTTGTTTTTAGGTTAAAAACAAATGGGCAGAGGCGGACTTGAACCGCCGACACACGGATTTTCAGTCCGTTGCTCTACCAACTGAGCTACCTGCCCTTCGGTGAGGCAATAAAATACAATCTAAGATCATAATTTGCAAGATATTTATAAAAAAACGTTCTTTAAAATAAAGATCACCACCCTTTTAATTCCCATCTCGGCATTTTTTCAGGTATATCTGCACCACCGTAATATCCGCCGGCGTGATCCCGCCGATCCGCGAAGCCTGACCAAGAGTAAAGGGCCGAAAAAATCCCAGCTTCTCTTTCGCCTCATTTCGCAAATGCCCGATTCGCCGATAATCGATCTCCTCGCCAAGCTTAATATTCTCAAGATTCCTGAACCCCTCGATCTGCTTGGCCTGCTTAGCCAGATAACCCTCATACTTCGCATCGATCGCCGCCGCCTCAAGCACATCCAAAGGCAGATCCATCTGGCGAACCTCCGCAATATCCAGCAACTCCTCTGCCATGCGCGACTCGGGCCGCTTCAACCTCTGCCATAAAGTTTTTCCTCCAACACGAGTCTTTTTCAGATACCCGCAAAGCTCGGCGATTGCCGAAACCTTGTTTTCAAAGCAATACCAGCGATTATCGCTGACAAGCCCGACCGATCTGCCGATTTGAGTCAAACGTCTGTCGGCGTTATCGGACCTCAGCGATAATCGATACTCGGCACGAGACGTAAACATACGGTAAGGCTCGTCAATATCCTTCGTCAGCAGATCGTCGATAAGCACTCCGATATAAGCGATGTCCCTGCCGAGAACGACCGCCTCGGCACCCCGGATTTTGCGCACAGCATTGATCCCCGCCATGATCCCCTGTCCCGCTGCCTCTTCGTAACCGCTGGTTCCGTTGACCTGCCCCGCCAAAAACAGACCCGACACCGCTTTAGTCTCAAGGTTAACCTTAAGCTGCACCGCCGGCGAGTAATCGTATTCGATCGCATACGCATAATGAATGATTTTCGCGTTCTCCGTCCCCGCCATCAGCTTGAACATCTCATCCTGAACGTCCTTCGGCATCGAGCTGCTGATACCGTTGCAATAGATCGTCGTTTGCGACCCATCCTCCGGCTCAAGAAAGACCTGATGCCGACTCTTATCTGCAAACCGCACGATCTTAGTCTCAATACTCGGACAGTACCGCGGGCCTGAAGACTTTATCTGACCCGTATACATCGGGGCCCGATCCATGTTATCACGAAGAAGCTGGTGTATCGCTTCGTTAGTATACGTTATCCAGCAAGGTATCTGCTCACAGCAGATCGTTTGATTAAGAAATGAAAATGGCTTAGGCTCATCGTCGCCCGGCTGACACTCTAGTCTTTCGTAGTCAACCGTTCTCGCATCGAGCCGAGCCGGCGTACCGGTCTTTAGCCTGCCGAGTTTGATCCCCAGCCCTTTAAGAGAATCGCTAAGCTCGTTGCTCGCAGGCTCGTCGAGTCTCCCGCCTGCCCACTGCTCGTCGCCAATATGCATCAGCCCGCGTAGAAATGTCCCCGCTGTTATTATAACCGTCTTAGCTTTATACTCACTGCCGCCCGCACACCGCACGCCCCTTACAACGCCGTCATCTGCAATGATCTCGGTAACCATCGCCTCTATGATCGTTAAATTTTCAGTCTCTTCAAGACGTTTTCTTACATAGTCTTTGTACTTGTGTTTGTCCGCCTGCGCACGCGGGCTCTGGACCGCAGGGCCCTTCGAGCGATTCAGTAGTCGAAACTGTATACCCGTCGCATCTATCGCCTCACCCATCAATCCGCCAAGCGCGTCGACCTCACGAACGATCTGTCCCTTGGCAAGACCGCCGATAGCGGGGTTGCAGCTCATCTTGGCAATCGTATCTTTGCTGATGGTTACAAGAAGTGTACTCACTCCGATCGTCGCAGCCGCGTACGCCGCCTCTGCCCCGGCATGTCCGGCCCCGACTACGATGCAATCAAAAGCGTTATTCATTTTGACATCGCCAGTGCAACCGCAGAAGCGATCGCGAAATTTGCCGTGTGAGTAATGCTGATGGTTATCTGATCGACCTGCAATCCCTCCGCGATGCGCTTCACCTCACCGCTAATATTAACCTGAGGCTGACCGAGCGCATTGTTTACAACCTCGATATCCGTCCATGCTATCTTACCGCGCCATCCGGTCCCGATCAGTTTAAGCACCGCTTCCTTAGCGGCGAATCGCCCCGCAAGCTTTTCAATACGATTACGTGTCGCCGCAGCATCGGCCTGTTCACGCGACGTAAAAACCCTATCGAGAAAACGATCACCGTGCTTTTCAAGCATATCTTCGATACGCGGAAAATCAACTAAATCTATACCGTGTGCTATGATCTTCATAATTCGTAACCGTTCACCGTTTTTTCCTGTTGATCATTCTAAACTCTCTTTTTTGACAAGATTACAGGATGATTATAATTCTTTCACACACCTAACGATTAATCATTGCTTTGCGATACGCAAGGTCTATACAGAAATCGATAAAGCCTTCCATATTCGGAATGTTGGCTTGTGCCACGAGCCCGGTTATCATTTTGTCGAAAAGAATTCTTCGTTTTACGAACTTAAGTTCCGTCTCGATATCTTTTTGAACCTGCTCGAAAGGAACATTATTTTCAGTCTGCTTAGCTTCGAGTTTAACGATAAACAGATGTCCCTTATAATCTATCGGACCGGTAAACTGCCCCGCAGGCATCTCATGGCAAAGGCTTTCGATAATACTGTAAGGCTCTGCCAGCGAATCCAAAGAAACACGTTGCCAAAGACCGCCCGCAGCAGCCTTGTGCCCGTGAGAATATCTTTTTGCAAGCTCGCCAAAATCATCGCCGTTATTTATCTTCGCAACGATCTCATCCGCTTTATCCAGGGCAACGCGTTTCTTGTCGGCCCCTTCGGCAACCGCAACCTTTTCAACATCGATATCGATAAGACGAAACTCAATGTATCCTGGCTGTTGATACTTCTCGGCCTTGACCATATTGTAATAATCGATCAGTTCGCCGTGCGTTATAGGCAGATCATCGGGGATCTCTTTCTGCATATAGCTCTGAGTAAGGATCATCCTCGCCTGGTATTCCTTAAACCGGTTCCAGTCCATACCGCCCTTCTTTAATGCCTTCTCAGCCTCCGCATAGTTACCGCCATACCTCGCGATAAAACGATTCGTCTCGCCTTCGACAGCTTTCTCTATCATTCTGTCAATGTTATCGGGTGCATCGCTCCTGGCCCGCTTATATACAAGCATATCGACAACTTTGTCCTTTACCGCAGAAGCGATCAAGGGTCCTGCCTGTTTTACGAATTCGTCATAGTCACTCCTGATCGCCAAAGGCGTCAGCCGATCGACAAGAGGAACAACGATCTCGTCGCTCGTAACCGTTTCAGTTCCGACTGAAAGAACGAGCCCCCCGGAAGGTGCTGGCAAATCGCCGCGCCGAGCAAGAGGAAAACTCTCGATCTGTTCGTCGGAAAACTTACCCGTCTCTTTGCGATTCGAACATCCACCCGAAAACAACAAAACCGACAAAACAACACAGAAAACAAACATCTTCAAAAAAATCTTCATATACATCTCCAAAACCTTCATTTAGTCGCCCGGATTATAAACGATTTCACCAAAATGTGCGAATTTTTTTACAATTTTCCAAATCAACCGGTAGGATGGGCAGATTTTCTGCCCATGCGGATCCCTAATTTCTTCTTGTTTTCAGTTTATTTTCTATTAAGATGCTTTCATGAAGATAAAAATTATTTCAATCTCTACAGCTCTTTCATGGATAGCGTTTTTATTACTTGATTACGGTTATCTGGAAGTCATTCACCAAGGCCAGAATGGTGTATATGGTGAAATGTATGGCCCCTTATCTTACTTTCGCCCAATCTTTCTTTCTATATCGCTTCTATTAACATTGATTTGTCTTTGTATATTATTTTTCAAATCAGATGACTTTTCTAAAAAGCAATGACACATTTGTTTTTATTACCTTAATCCGTGTAATCTGTGGATAATAATTCCGTTACCTTTTCAACAATTTCCGCAAAACCGGCATCAACGTCCCCGGCTGGAAATAATTCTTCGTCAGCCGAATATTTACACTGCGCTTATCGAGTATCCGCACCGAACCCGGCGCACGCGCGAACAAGTCGCTGGTGTCAGCGGATTCTTCGAACGTAAACTTAAGGTCAAGCTCATCGGCGATAAGGCTTTTTATCCCCCACCCCGATGCCAGTATACGTATCTCCGTCTGATCGATCAACACCCGAACCTGATCGGGTATCTTGCCGAACAGGTCCGTAAGCTCATCGACAAGCAAATTAAGGTCCTCTACATTTTTCGCAACCGCGATCCGCCGATAAACGTCCATCCGCTGCCGGTCCGAAGGGATATAGCTCTTTGGAATATACGTCGAAAGCCCAAGATTCACCAGCGCCGTCGGCTCCTTATCGACAGGCTCGTTCTTGAGCCGCTTAACCGCCTCGGTCAGCAGCTTGCAATAAAGCTCATACCCCACCGTATGAATGTGCCCGGACTGCTCGGGCCCAAGAATGTTACCGGCCCCGCGTATCTGCAAGTCGCGCAAAGCGATCCTGAAACCCGCCCCAAGCTGCGAATACTCCTCGATCGCCTTTAGACGCTTTGCCGCCACCGGAGTAATGCTCCGGCTCTTAGGCAACAGCATATAAGCATGCGCCCTGTGTTTATACCTTCCGATCCGCCCCCTAAGCTGATGCAACTGAGCCAAACCGAACCTGTCGGCATCGGTTACGATCATCGTATTGGCGTT
>JAGLHQ010000195.1 GCA_023143375.1 Planctomycetota bacterium | reverse complement strand
CCGAATACCATTACCATCGGGACGCCGGATGCAGCGGCGATATGGCCCGGGCCGGTGTCGTTGCTTAAAACAAATTTTGCGTTGGACAGTAACGCCGCAAGCTGAGGGATGTTCGTCTTGCCGCAAAGATCGACAATAGGAACATCGCACGCGGCTTTTATCCTTTGTGCGATAGAACTTTCCGAAGCGGTGCCTACGACAGCTATCTGCAAACCATGATTACTGACAAGCTTTTCTGCAACTTTGGCAAATTTTTCAGCGGGCCAGAACTTATATTCGTGTGCGGCACCTGCGATAAAAACCGCAAGCCTGCTTTGATCGAGCCGATGCTCCTGGCAAATCTGCGTGACCTGCCGGCAAGCCTGCCGGGATACAGCTAACTTAAAAGTAACATCGGCGTCCTTTGCACCGGCGGCAACGGCGATCTTGTTGTAATGATCGACAAGCGAAATATTATCGTCGTCACAGGCGATCTTCTCGGTGTAAAAAATGCCTGCAAACTCCCTTGTCTCGGACAGGCCGAGGCGTTTTTTGCACCCGGTTATCCATGAAAACAACGCAGTGCGGAAAAGCCCCTGAAGGTCGAGAACAAGGTCGAACTTGTGCACCCTTAGCTGTTTAAAGAGATCGACGAGAGCTGCGAATGCTTTCGGGCAGCACCACCACTTGCCCAACAGCTTGCGGTCGAAGATTATCAAATCGTCAAGATCGGGGTGGCCATCGATCAGCGGTGCGAATTCTTTGCGAACAAACCATGTTATCTTCGCATGCGGGAAACTTTTCCTTAGCGTCGAAAGCGCGGGTAAGGTAAGCGCGACATCTCCGAGTGCGGACGGTTTTATTATCAGTATGCGTTCTGGCATAATATTGGCCTATTTATCCGAATTCGCCCGGCTGGAATTAACCATAGTTACAAATCGCATCGCGACAGCGGTTTTCGAAATATCATTGAAAAGTTTTTTCCGTTTGCCTTTATCTATACCGGCAAGGTTACCGTAAAGCGTCAGTGTTCGCAAGTAATCGCTTCGGGTCACGAACGGATTCCACAGCATCACCGAAACAAGCTTTGCCAATGTGCGAACGCGTAACCTGTGGGCAAAGAGCTTAGCGGGACACATTTTTATTCCGTCCATGTCAAGAAGGCTTATCCTGTATTTGCCATCGCTGACTTCGACAAGGAAATTTCCCGCCTTTGCGTCGCGGTGCCACATTCCTTTTTTATCCAGCGTGGCAAGTATCGCAACGGACTGTTGAAGGAACCGCTCCTTTATTCGTCGATCTGCAAAATTAATCTTTCCGATATTATCGCGGATGAAGTTGTGCATGTCGTTGCTGTTTTCAGAATATCCGGTGATATAAATACTCCGAACCGTTCTTAAGCCCTGTTTTTTTTCAAGTGCTGCAAGCGGAACAACTACGGGTATATCGTTTCGCAAAAGCTCTTGCGCGACGCGGAAATTTCGTTTGCTCTTGGCCGGCTGGTATGACCTGAAAAACGCTTTTAGGCCCGTTTTGGTAACTTCATCTTTTATAACAACGGCCCTGGGTTCGCCGTCCGGCCGAATCGTTTTTACGATCACCCTGGCAGAACCGCTTTCTCTTATCACCCTTTGCGGATCATCCATCAGCGTTTCGGGAGCTGCAAGGCATCTTCGCCAACCCTCAGCAGATACGCCCTGGCTAAGTGAAACCCTGGCTGTCCAGCCATCGCTAAGATTTATCAGAGCGGTTGTGTTTTTATCAAAATCATTCATTGGATTGGGATTCTACGTTAAAAGGCTATTTTAAGCAACTTAAGTTTTCAACTAACCTTACTCAAACTGACCGATTGGTCAGTTTGAGTAAGGTTAGTCTTTAGTTTTTAGTCGTTAGGGAAGGATACGGCCTAGCCGCCGATACACTTTTATTAAAAAACAGTTGCCATGCAAGCTCTTTTATTGCAGTGGCTTACTTTAGCATTAAGATCGTTATCGGTCAGTTTAAGTTATTATTGAAATGTTGCTGTTTTTAGTGTATCCTAGACCGCATGGCGGAAAAAGGACAATACATTTACGAGTGGCCCCGTCCGATGGTGACAACCGACGCAATCGTTTTCTGCACCGGCAAAACGACCGGCAGCGTGCTGATGATAAAACGCGGACGCCAGCCGAACAAGGGCATGTGGGCTTTTCCAGGCGGATTTCTCGAACTGGGTGAAGAGCTTGTCGATTCTGCCAAACGAGAGCTTCAGGAAGAAACGGGGCTAAGCGGCGTTGAACTGGAACAAATGCAAACCTTCGGCGGCATAGGAAGGGATCCTCGCGGTCGATTGCTGACGGTATCGTTTATCGGTTTCGTTGACGAAGAGCTGGAAGTTAAAGGCGGCGACGACGCAGAAGAGGCCCGATGGTTTGACATTAACGATCTGCCGGAGAATATTGCCTTCGATCATGATATGATCATGCGTATTGCCCTCGAAAAGCTCAAACAACGACAGAATGATTTTGCCATGATCGACTCGCTTAACTGGGCGTATCGAACTTCGCGAGTTTTGCAGATCGCAAACAGGATCGGGGTCTTCGACGCACTAAGCGGAAAAGCATTGTCGTCCGTGCAAGTTGCCGACCAATGCAAATCAGTGCCTGATCTTACCGAAAAGCTGCTTATCGCATGTACGGCGATGGGTCTTGTAACGCGAAAGAATGGTAAATACGAAAACAGCGAACTTAGCTGTAAATACCTTGTAAAGGGCAAATATCTGTATCAGGGCAATATGGTCACACACTCAACATGGGTACGCGGTATTTGCGACCAACTCGAAAAAGATATAAGCCTCCAGCCGCTGGAAGATTTAGAAACGCAGCAGCACTACAACTTTATTATGGCGATGGATAACATTGCAAAAGCATCGCGCGGAAAGTTTTTCCTTGAGAGCATCGATCTTAGCGATAGGAAAAGACTTCTCGACGTAGGCGGCGGTCCAGGCTCGTACTCGATAGCAGCGTGTAAAAAATACAAGCACCTTAATGCCGTAGTCTTCGATCTGAAGGAAACGACCGAGATCGCCAAAGAAGTTATCGCAAGCGAAAACTTAAGCGATAGAATAACGACCACGGTGGGAAACTGGGACGTCGATGAATTCGGAACAGGTTATGACGTTGTTATAATGTCTAACATCCTGCACGGAATATTTGACGAGGCATCGATGAAGCTAAGAAAAGCGTACAATGCTCTGGAGCCCGGTGGTATTCTTGCGGTTCAGGAGTTTTTGCTCGATGACAAAAAGGACGGGCCGGTTGTCGCTGCGCTGTTTAATATGATGGTGGGGGCATTTAGCCAAAGCGAACTGCTTGACGTTATCACGCAGGCCGGCTTTGTCGATGCAAAGATCGTGTCGGTCAACGAAAGCATAGGCTCCGACTGGGCCACGGCACGACGCCCCAAATAACACCAATGGTGTTATTTAGTTCATAGTTTGGAGTTCATGGTTCGTAGTTTTTGAACCAGCCTTTCGGGCTTATTGCCCAAATGGCTGAGTCTGGTTTTCTGATTTTGTTCTTGAATAATCATAATAATACATTACCCTTATGTGCGATAAGTTATTCTTTACCAGGAGATTAAGTATGTCAGTTTTCGTCAGGAAATACGCTTTTGTAACTGTATTATTGCTTTGTCTGCTCGCTGTGGAATCTGCGGCATCTCAAAAGCCCGTAATACCGCCAGTGGAAGCCCCGAAAAAAGAACTCGCACCGGTAGAAGGCCAAAAGCAAGAAAAACTAATTCACAGCAAAGATGTTAAAACTCTGGCACTTGGATCGTCTGCGCCGGACTTTAAACTGCCCGCTGTTGACGGAAAATACTATTCGCTTGAAAACTTTGAAAGCAAAGATGTGCTGGTAATTATTTTCACCTGCAACCACTGCCCTACCGCACAGGCATACGAGGACAGGGTCATCCAACTGGTCAAGGATTACAAGAAGAAATCGGTTGCGATCGTCGCTATCTCGCCAAACGATCCGCTAGCGGTCAGCCTTGCAGAACTTGGATATTCTGACTTGAACGACTCGTATATCGAGATGAGAATACGAGCAATGATGAAAAAATATAACTTTCCGTACCTCTATGATGGTGACGATCAAAAAGTTTCAGCAGCCTATGGGCCAAAAACCACGCCGCATGTGTTCATTTTTGACAAGGAGCGTAATCTGCGGTACGTAGGCAGGATAGATGATTCAGAGAAGATCGAGTCCGTGAAAGTTCATGATACCCGAAACGCTATCGACGCCCTTTTAGGCGGGACGAAAGTTCGCGTAAAACATACAAATACGATCGGATGCAGCATTAAATGGTCCGGCAAACGAAAAAATGTGATGGACCAATGGGAAAAATGGGCACAGGAAACGGCGACATTAAAATCGATACAAGCTACTGATATTAAAGGGATTATGAAAAATGACACCAAGAATTATCGTCTTTTAAACCTGTGGGCGACCTGGTGCGGGCCCTGCATTATGGAGTTTCCGGAAATTATCAACCTGCACAGGATGTATCGCAATCGCAATTTTGAAATTGTCACCCTTAGCCTGGACTTTCCGTCGGCAAAAGAAACTGCCGTTCAGTTCCTGAACAAATATAATGCCTCTTTTACCAACTATATATATAACTCCGAGGACAGGTATGCCTTTTCTGCAGCTATCGGCAACGGATGGTCCGGAACGCTTCCGCATACTTTCCTGATCGCGCCTGGTGGAAAAATAATATATACAAAAGCCGGGATGCTGGACCCGCTGACAATACGAGGCGAGATAGTAAATGCCCTGGGCAGGTACTATGATTAAGTGTAAATATCACATAAAATATATTATAATATTAACATAAAGTTATTGTTGACACCGATACGTTAGTAGTATAGTTTTATGGTGTTTAGAATGGGCGGGTAAGTTGTTATAAAGGATTGTAATGGCAAGACCAACACTGTCATCATACATTAGGGACAACCTCGACGGTATTAGCAAAAAGAAGGAACCTGGTCCTTATATTACCATTTCGCGCCAGTACGGTTGTGACGGATACGAACTTGGCGACCTCCTTTTAAAACGTATCAACGAACGCAGCGAGGAAAATTGGCACCTCTATAAAAAGGAAATGCTAAAACAACTGGCCGAGGATACTGGTCTCACCGAAGAAGTTATCGAAAAAGAACGTCTTTCCAAACCAAGCCTTCTGAAGGACTTTTTCCGCGGAATACGCCGATCCGGCCTCCCTGACGGATATGAAATACGCAAAAAGATAACCATAATGGTCCGCACCGCCGCATTCGAAGGGCACGCGATGATTATGGGCCAGGGCGGAGCAGCCGCGACAGCAGACCTTTCAAACGGGCTTAGCATACGTATCGAAGCACCCAAGACCTGGCGTGTAATACGGGTAAGCAGACGCGAATCGCTGGCTAAAGAGGCGGCAGCGGCAAAGATAGACCAGGTGGAAAAGGACAGACGCCACCTGCGTAAGATATATGAGGAGAACAACAAACGTGAGCCGGCATTTAACCTGGTGATCGACAACTCGATGTTCAACATCGACCAGATAGCCGATCAGGTCATTTATGCCATGGAACAAAAAAAACTGATAAAACCACAATGATATTTGATACCATGCTTCACAAGCTCGATAATTTAGCGTATATTGCGGAGCTTGTATAATGGTCGATCTGATTTGCATGTTGTTGTAACCGTAAGCAACGGCGTGTTCTATTATAAGGAAATGATATGGAACTGATCAAACAAATTAAAGATGCAGAGACGAAGTCCAGGCAGATCGTAGAACAAGCCAAAGCCGAGGCCGTGCGTATCGCCGACGAGTCTCGTAAGGGGCAGGACGTAAAACAAAAAGAAGCACAGGACCTAAGAAGGGACGCAGTTACGGCTGCTATCGAACAGGCCGAGCAGTCCGGACAGGGGCAGGTCGAAGAACTAAAGCAGCAAGGCATCCAGCAGGTCGAACAGTTAAGATCGCAAGTAGCCGAAAGAATGAACGGATGCGTCGATAAGGTTATGCAGCATTTAAAAAATATTTAACCTCCCTATATAAATAAACGGACACCCTTTAGGGTGAGAAACTTTCGAGAGAAAGATTAAAGTATTGTTGGAAATTAATTATCCGCGAGTTAAGCGTGCTTAATAGAAGGATCGACTAAAATATGGCTATTGCCAAAATGACAAAGGTTATCATTGCAAGCTACCGCGACGAAGCGGGCAGGCTGCTTGAGAAACTTCAAAAAGAAGGTATCATAGAGATCCTCAACGCCGAGCAGGCAATGGTCAGCAAGGAATGGCCGGAGCTTCAGGTTGAGATTAAGCGGCCAAGGAACATCGAGGATCTTGTCGCAAGACTTAGCAAGAGCATCAGCTTCCTTAAAGCCAGCACCACCGAGAAAGATCCGACGAATCTCTTCAACCCGCGTATCGAGATCGCGAGAGCCAAGTACACCGATATCGTCAGCGGAAAAGAAGCAATGGACCTGCTGGACAGGACCGAAAAGGTCTCCGCTGAGATCGAGGACCTCAATACCGATTATGAAAACAAACAGGGAGTTTATGAGACGCTGCACCCGTGGCGAGAGCTTGCAACAGATGTCGAAGAACTCAGAAACCTTGAGAGCGCAACAGTCCTTGCCGGGGTGCTGCCGCATCAACACTTTGACGAGATAACCGAAAGACTTGCAGAACTCGGCGGCGCATTGGAACAGGTTGGCTCGACCGGCAGTATGCACGCATGCGTTGTAGTTTGTTTGAATGACGCGGTTAGCGACGCACAAAAGATACTTCGCAGCGGCGACTTTGAGGCGGTAAGCTTCGAACACTTCGATGGAACCATCGCAAAAGCGCTTGACGACTGCGAAGAGCAGCTTGCAAGGATCGGGGTTGACCTCGGTAACGCAAAGCAAAAGGCAGCAGAACTCGCGAAAGATCGATTGAGCTTGCAGATACTCTTCGATCACAACAGCAACCTTTTAAACAGGGAACAATCACAGGCAACATCGCCTGCTACTGAAAACACTGTCCTCCTGGAAGGATGGGTCAAAGAACATGACTATGCCAAAGCCGAGAGAATCGTAAACAGCCTCGAAGCGTCGAGCATCGGCAAGATGGAGATTGCAGCCGATGAAATTGTTCCCGTCGAGATCGAGAATAACGCCGCTATTCAGCCGTTTGAAGCAGTAACAAGACTTTATGGAATGCCGGCGTCTTTCGATGTCGATCCGACGGTATTTTTGGCACCGTTTTTCGCATTGTTCTTCGGCCTTTGTATGACCGACGCAGCTTACGGTATTATCATGGTCATTTTCTTCGCATGGCTCGCCAAAAAAATGAAAGGTGACAAGCGTTTCGTCTTAATGATGGCCGCGTGCTCGGTAACAACCATTATAGCCGGTGCACTGACCGGCGGATGGTGCGGCGATATGATACAAAGCTTCTTCGGCGAAGAGTCCGGGATAAATCAGCTTAGACTTTCGATAATGTGGTTCGACCCGCTCGAAGAACCGATGCACTTCTTTGCGATCTCGCTGGCACTTGGCTACCTACAGATCATTTCCGGTGTTGCTATCGGATTTTTCCATAAATTTAAGAGGAAAGACTACACAGGTGCAATATTCGATCACGGTTCGTGGTTTATATGGCTTAACAGCCTGCTGATCTTCGGTCTGGCAAAAGCTGGGATGGTCCCTGCCGTACTCGGTAAGATATTTATAATTATCGCCATCGTCCCGGGAGTCGCGATCCTGCTGTTTAGCGAGCGTGAAGGCGGATGGGGCGGCAGAATCGGCATGGGCTTCTATAACGTATTTAGCACGGTGTTCTATGTCGGTGACGTACTTAGCTATATTAGATTGATGGCGTTGGGTATGGTAACCGGCGGATTCGGAATGGCTGTTAACGAAATATGTAAATCGATCGTTTCCTCAGCAGAAGGCGGCTCGGTAATTGGAAGCATCGCTGCATACATAGGTGCCGGAGTAGTATTCGTCCTCATGCACATTTTCAACATCGCCAACTCGGCACTTGGATCGTTCGTACACAGCATGAGGCTACAGTTCGTCGAGTTCTTTACGAAGTTCCTGGCAGGCGGCGGAAAAGATTTCGAACCTTTGAAAGAAAATTACACTCACGTAAGTGTTGAAGAATAAAATAAAACTGTAAAAAACAAACAAACTAGCAAGTTTATAATGGAAAGGAAGTCGAGATGTTTAACTGGGATCAATTAGGTGTAGGTATTGCAATAGCAGGAGTAGCGATGGCTGCTTTTATGGCAGGTATTGGCTCAGCGATGGGAATTGGTATTGCAGGCCGAAGTGCCGCGGGCGTACTAAGTGAAAAGCCTGAGAGATACGGACAACTGTTCTTACAGGTTGTTCTGCCGGGCACGCAGGGCTTCTACGGTTTTGTTATTGCGTTTATCGCAATGGGCACGATCAAAGATTTCGAAAGCGTGACTTTTGCTAAGGGTCTGGCTATTTTCGCTGCTTGTTTGCCTATCGCTTTTGCAGGTATGCTAAGCGCAATCCATCAGGGTAAGACCTGTGCGGCTGGTATCCTGATGACGGCAAAGAGACCTGAGATGGCAGTCAAAGCCGGTGTACTGTATGCCGCTATGGTTGAAGTATACGCAGTGCTTGGTTTCCTTATCTCACTGCTTATTCTCTTGAAGCTGTAGTTTCAATAAGCTGCACTAATAACAATTAAAATGTAGGAATAAGCGATGAATGCTGAACAGGTAGTACAAAAAATATTATCAGAAGCGCAGGCCCAGGCGGATAAGATAACCGCTGAGGCGAATGCTAAGGTTTCCGAACAACAGGGGCAGGTCGATAAAGAGCTTGCCAAGTACCGCGAGGAAACAGAAGAAAAGGCAGTTGCCGCCGGCGAAGATAAACTTGCTCGAATGCTTGCCTCTGCACGAATGCAGATAGGCAAAGAATATCTTGGCGCCAAGGTTTCGCTTCTGGACGAAGTCTTCCAAAAGGTTCGCCATCAGATAAAGAACCTCCCCGACGATCAGTACGAAGAACTGATACAGCAATTGATGGAAAAAGCCATCGAGAGCGGAGACGAAGAGGTCATTATCGGCGCTGACGAAACCAGGATCGACAACGGACTCATCAAACGCATTAACAGAAAGCTCGGTCCCGGATTTAAGGGCAACCTTCAGCTTGCAAACGATACTGCTAATATCGACGGCGGATTTATTCTAAGACGCGGAAAGATACAGGTTAACGTCAGCCTTGACGTGCTGATGACGCAGGCGAGAGAAGCGATGGAACTTCAACTGTCACAAGAACTATTCGGATAGGATGTTGATATAATATGTTTACGGAACCGGCGACAATTGATTTTTACAGGTATCCGCCAATCGGCACAGAGGACTGGGAATATGGGTTCCAGACGGCGATGGTACGCGTGCTCGACAGCGTGATGCTGACGCGAGCGATGATGCTGGACGTGGCAAACGCAGAGAGCTTCGAGTCGGCTGTCGAGCTTCTTAACGGAAGCGATTATGCACTGGGTTCGGCCTCTCCGGGGCTTGCAGATATTGAAAACATGCTGCTGGAAAAACGAACAGAAACGAGAGAACTGTTTGCCGAACTGATGATCGACGAACGAATCACAGGGCTGCTTCGCGCAAGGGAAGACTTTGCCAATATGCGGCTGGCTGTCCGAAGGCTTGTTACCGAAAGACCTATCGGGCTGGACTACAGCAACGATGGAAGCGTACCGGCAGAAGAATTCGAAGAGATATTCGAAACAGAAAATTATTCAAGGTTCCCGGAATACCTGCAGGAAGCCGTCGAAGCCGCCGTCCTTGGCTATTACCAGAACAAGGACATCAGGCAAATCGACTATGCGATAGACAAATACCAGGCAGGCTTTAATATAAAAAGCGCAGCTAAGATTGACAGTATCTTCCTCGATTCGCTTTTCAGAACAAGGATCGACCTGAACAATATACGAACGATGCTAAGGCTCAAGATGGCCGACCGCGACGAAAAGGAACTTTTCATCGACGGCGGTTTTGTCGGGATCGACCGATTGGTCCACGGCCTTGACGTCGGTTACGAAGCAATGGGCGCGTTGTTCTATGCGACGCCCTACCATAACGTCGTCGATAACGGCGTTAACTACCTTAACAAGAATAAATCGTTCCTCCACCTTGAGAAGTATTGCGAGCAACACCTTATGGGATTTTTGAAGACTACAAACTCGATCGCCTCGGGCCCTCAACCCGTGATCGCGTACTTTTTGGCAAAAGAAAATGAGATCAGGATCGTCAGGTTGCTGCTGTCATGCAAAAAGAACAGCATGGACGCAAAAACGATACTTGACAGACTGGTAGAATAGTAAAATAAAAAGTTAAAAATTAAATATAAAAATGACTGAATCGGCCTTTGGCCGAGGCTATCTTTATCGTTTTAAGAAAGTTATTTATGGAAGCTAAAGCCGCAGCTTTTGGTGATGCAGATTTTGTAATGCCCTTCTCGGCGATCGGACTGGAAACGTTCGCAGTAGAACCGGTAAGGGAAAAAGTCGCAGAGATCGCACACGAACTGGTAAAAGGTGACTACGGGCTGATCGTCGTATCCGAGAACATCGCAAAGATCGCAGGTACGATCTTTGAAGAAGCTCAAAAGACGTCAGGAACGTGCATACTTACAGTTCCGTTTACGACGAAATCCGACGGCTTTGCGACAGCGGGACTGGGAAGAGCGATAAAGCTGGCAACGGGTATCGATATACTGGCGAATGACTAAACTACGCGAGCAAAAAGCTTGCGTTAAGATATATGGAATTAAATTTTAGAGCATATAGATTAGAAGGTCTTAAAACATGAGCGAAACAAGTAATGGAAGAATCGTAAAGGTAGCAGGCCCGGTAGTAGTAGCCGAGAACATGGTCGGGGCACGGATGTACGACGTGGTTCGTGTTGGCGCAGAGCACCTTATCGGTGAGATCGTAGAACTGCACGGCGACCGCGCCAGTATCCAGGTATACGAAGACACCGTCGGCATAGGTCCCGGCGAAGAAGTCGTAAACACCGGTGCACCTTTGAGC
This sequence comes from Planctomycetota bacterium, assembly GCA_023143375.1. GTDB lineage: Bacteria > Planctomycetota > Phycisphaerae > Sedimentisphaerales > Anaerohalosphaeraceae > JAFGKL01. The sequence goes on along the minus strand of JAGLHQ010000195.1, from coordinate 3,031 downwards.
GTTGAGCTTGGGCCGGGGCTTATCTCTAGTATTTATGACGGCATCCAAAGGCCGCTCGACCAGTTGACCGAGCTTCAGGGCGACTACATCAAACGCGGAAGCGAAGTACCGGGCCTGAAAAGATCGACGAAGTGGCACTTTACCCCAATCGCTCAGACAGGGACAAAGGTCTCGCAAGGTGATATCCTCGGCGAGGTACAGGAATCGACTCTTATGCTCCATAAGATCATGGTCCCCTACGGCGTAAGCGGAACACTGCAAAGCATAAACGAAGGCGACTACACCGTCGAAGAAACTGTCGGAACGATCGCGTGCGACGACGGCTCGCAGCACGAAGTCAAGCTCATGCAGAAATGGCCCGTCAGAACGCCAAGAGCATCGAAGAACCGCCTGGCACCGAATGAGGTGCTGGTAACGGGTCAGCGTGTCGTCGATACATTCTTCCCAATCTCAAAAGGCGGAACCGCTTGTGTGCCGGGCCCGTTCGGAACAGGTAAAACAGTCGTTCAGCATCAGCTCGCAAAATGGGTCGATGCCGACGTTGTAGTATATGTAGGCTGCGGCGAACGCGGCAACGAAATGACCGACGTGCTGAAAGAGTTCCCGGAGCTGATCGACCCGCATAGCGGCGAGGCTCTTATGAAACGTGTTGTCATGCTCGCAAACACCTCCGATATGCCGGTGGCAGCCCGTGAAGCATCCGTTTATACCGGTATAACCATCGCCGAATACTTCCGCGATATGGGGTACTCGGTGGCGATGATGGCAGACAGTACAAGCCGATGGGCAGAAGCAATGCGTGAGATTTCAACGCGTCTTGAAGAGATGCCCGCAGAAGAAGGTTACCCGGCCTACCTCGGTGCAAGGATCGCATCGTTCTATGAAAGAGCCGGAAGGATCGAGTGTATGGGAACGCCGGATCGTGAAGGTGCCCTTTCGATCATCGGTGCCGTAAGCCCTCCGGGCGGTGACCTGTCGGACTCGGTTGTACAGGCGACGCTTCACGTTGTAAAAGTGTTCTGGTCACTACAGGGAAGACTCGCACAGCAAAGGCATTTCCCCGCTATCGACTGGCTGACAAGCTATTCGTTCTACAAACAATATCTGCCCGGTTGTTTCGAAGACGAGGCCCGCGGCGAAGAGATGGCTGTGATGAGCCAGGAAGCTATGAACGTTCTGGAACAGGAATCAGAACTCATAGAGATCGTAAGGCTGGTTGGTGCAGAATCCATCTCAGCCAATGACCGCCTCGCTTTGGAAACTGCAAAGACCATCAGGGAAGACTTCCTGCATCAGAACGCCTTCCATAAGATCGACACATTTACTTCGATCGAAAAACAGTTTGAAATATTAAAGACTATCCTCCACTTCCACAAACAGGGGCTGGCTGCGATTGACAACGGCGTCGATACAAAAGCATTGTTCGCTCTGGACAGCCGCGATGACATCGCAAGAAGCAGCTATGTTGAGGAAGATGAAATATCGAAGATCGTCGCGATCAGGGATAAAATCGACCAACAAATAAAGGCGCTATAACCGCCTGATAAAAAACTTTAAACAGGAGTTTGTAACATGCTCAAAGAGTACAAGACCGTTACTGAAATATATGGCCCGCTGATGATGGTAGAAGGCGTCGAAGATGCCAAGTTCGGCCATATCGTCGATATCGAGATCGCAGACGGTTCGATCAGACACGGACAGATCCTTCAGGTCGAAAAAGACAAGGTTATGGTCCAGATATTCGAAGGTACCGAAGGCATCAACGTTAACAAAAGTACCGTAAGGTTCCTCGGCAAGCCCATGGAGCTTGGTCTTTCACCTGAGATACTCGGAAGAGTTTTCAGCGGTATCGGCATCCCCAAGGACAACGGCCCAGCCATCATTCCGAAAAAGAAAATGAACATCAACGGTAGCCCGATCAATCCGTACGCGAGGGACTTCCCGAACGAGTTTATCCAGACGGGTATCTCGACTATCGACGGACTAAACCCCTTGGTTCGCGGCCAAAAGCTTCCTATCTTCTCCGGTGCCGGTTTGCCGCATGATGAGGTCGCCGCACAATTGGCACGTCAGGCAACAGTACTTGGCGAAGGCGAAGCCTTTGCAGTTGTTTTCGCTGCGATGGGTATCACATTCGAGGCTGCACAGTTCTTCATCAACGACCTTACAGAAACCGGAGCTATCGAAAGAGCGGTCATGTTCATCAACCTGGCCAACGACCCTGCCATCGAACGTATCGCAACTCCTAGAATGGCCCTTACCGCTGCCGAGTATCTCGCTTTTGAAGAGGATATGCAGGTGCTGGTTATACTTAACGATATGACAAACTACTGCGAGGCACTGCGTGAGATCAGTGCCGCACGAAAAGAGGTTCCCGGTAGAAGAGGTTACCCCGGTTACCTGTATACCGACCTTGCAACACTGTACGAACGAGCCGGACGCATCAAGGGCAAAAAAGGCTCGATCACAATGGTTCCGGTTCTAACAATGCCCGAAGATGACAAGACCCACCCGGTGCCTGACCTTACCGGTTACATCACCGAAGGACAGATCATTATGAGCAGATCTTTGCATCGCAAGGCAGTTTCTCCGCCGGTAGACGTGTTGCCAAGTCTTTCGCGTTTGAAAGATAAGGGTATCGGCGAAGAAAAGACTCGCGAGGACCATGCCGACCTCTACAACCAGCTTTATGCAGCCTATGCACGCGGCAAAGAGGCCCAGGAGCTTGCAACTATTCTTGGTGAAGCCGCCCTGTCCGAAGAGGACCAAAAGTACATGGGATTTGCTAACAACTTTGAGAAAAAGTACATCTCGCAGGGTTACTACGAAAACAGAACCGTCGAGCAGACTCTCGATCTCGGATGGGAACTGTTAAGTGTATTCGAAGATAACGAACTGAAACGTATCGATGAAGAACTCATCGCAAAGTATATGCCTCAGTTCAGAAAATAGTAATAGATCGCAGGTAAATAATGCTTGAAAATATTAGTGCAACACGAATGGAACAGCTTCGGCTGCGTAAAAGAGTCGG
>JAGLHQ010000194.1 GCA_023143375.1 Planctomycetota bacterium | reverse complement strand
AGGCTTATGAAAATAGCGGACATGATCAGGGCCTAACAATCCCTGGGATGTCTTAGAAATAAAGGACCGGCAATAGGGTAACCTTAGCCGGCTTTTTGTGCAATGGCAGAGAATGGGAAAGAAAAACCGCTCGGGCCGACAAAATCGTTCATGACGATAGGCCCTACTCTGCATTACAGCCATGCCAACGTCAGGCGATGGTGGATGTTGGCGGTCGTCGTCTATATTGCCGTTTGCTTCTTCTGGTCGAAGATACTGACCGGTTCTGCAATGATGCTCGATCTGGCAACTGCCTTTAGCCCCGAATCATGGAAACTCGGACAATTCATATCAAGCCCCTTAAGCATCTTCGAATATCCTTCGCAAATAATCGTCTTCGGGCTTTTGATGGGCATCATCGCCGCTGCCCCGCTTTTGATCTCGCAGCTATTGAGTTTTCGTTATTCGATACTGATGCTGCTTTCGGTAGTCTTCATCGCCAAGCTGCCTTTGCTGGGCGCACTTTTATTGCTTAGCTGCCTGGCTGTCGCATGCAGACCGTTGCGGTTTCGCTCGCGATTTATCGCCATCGCTTTATGTATGGCGCCGCAGCTTGTATACTGGGCCCTGTTCGGCGGCATCGAAAGCGCCGACCCTGTTCACTGGGGCTTTTCATACGCGCCATGGATAGGTGCATGGCTGACGGGGCTTGCAATCTCAGGTATCGTAATCGGAATCGGACATTTCACAAGATACCGCCCGGGGCTGGTCTGGTCCGTAACGACTGTGTTTCTGCTAACTGCTGTCGTTCTTTTTCAGACAACAGTAAGCTTTGCCGAACTCGATTATCAATTGTACATTGCGGGCAACAACCCCGATCAGGTACCGGAGTTCTACAACCACAAGCTTTCCAAACAACTCGACGAAACAATAGCAGATCGCGGCACGAAAAGTTTTCTGGCAGGGCTGTTCTATCCGACAGAACCGCTGCTTCTAAGAGAAGAGCTAAAAGACGAGATTCAAATACAGCTCGGATACGACAGATGGCCGAACTGGTTCAAGGTTTCAGAAGACCTTAACTTCCAATTAAAAAGGCAGTGGCTCCTCAACCAATACGATCTATTCATTAACAAACGCTCCACCAGCAAGCGTATGCCTGTAGCTCTTTATTACAAAGCTATGCTAAACGAGTACACCCCGGACGTTCGCATGTTCGCAATGACAGAAACGCTGCATTTTTATAGCGACTATCCGCGCCGCGAGAACCTGCCCATCTGGTACAAACTCTACGATGAATTCCCGCAGAGTCCCGAAGCACTCGAAGCCAGATGGAGAATAGCAATGCACCTGGCGGGCCAGGGAGAGTTTGAAAAAGCCACCGAACTTTGCGAGGTCGCGATTGTCATGATCGGAAAACAGATCGCCGCCGCCAACAGAACAGACGACGAAACCCAATCGCTTTTTGCCGTTTTTGTTCAGCCCCGGGATACGGTGATGACAACACCGACACTTAAAGAACTCCAAAGAAAACTTCATGAACTTAAAACACTCATCGGACCGGAAAACAGACAGCAGTCAAGCACCTCTAAAAAACTCCTTGCCGAATTCGTAATACTAAACCCGTACATCTGGGATTATCCGGGCCGGCTCGACAAGCTGCTTGAGGGCGTAAAAAAAACCGATCCGCTTTATGATAATATCATGCTCGCAAAAGCAATGCTGCTGGTAGATATGGAAATAAGAAACAAACTTCTAAAAGATCTTAGCGAAAACTTTTCAAAAACGGACGGAGGCATCCAGGCTCTTTACGAGCTTGGCCTGGTAAATGTAAAGCTGTGGAAAGATCACCCGCAGGACGGACCGGAAAAGCAAAAATATCTCGCTAACACCCGTCAGATACTTAAAACGTTTATCGAATCGCATCCTAAAAGCATTTTCACGGAACACGCCCAATTCATGCTCAACAGCCTGCCGACCATCGAATAAATCGTGCCAGGTTTTAGGTTGACATTTCTGCAATTTTTGGTATCATGTTCTTTGTGGGAGTTTACACGCAAAAAGACAACAATTAGAGAAAGTTTGCAAATGCCAAGCAATAGCCATCTAAATAGGCAAAAAACGCTTATCGTCGGCAATATCGCCGATGCATTTGATAATTCCGATCTGCCGGACAAGCTAAACTGTTCTGTCTGTTCCAGCATCGGCGACGCCATCGAAACCGCCTCCGGAAAAAGTTACGACCGCATACTCGTCGTAATGTCAACCTTCCCGAAAAAGCTGCGATCCGATCTTTCCGACCTGCGAAATGCCTCAAACTCGGCAAGGATAATATTACTCGCCCATATGCTGGAGGAACCCGATGCGATAGAGCTAACCGCATCTTCCAACGGGTCAAAACCGCTTGCAGACGACTATCTCATCTGCCCTGCCGATACCGAACTCATGGAAGACAAACCACAGGCCGTTGTACCGATCACTTCTGCAAGCACCCTAACAGCTATCGAACAACATAAAAACTCAAGGATCACCGAGCTTGAAAAACTCGCAACCGAAGACGATCTGACCGGGCTGAAAAACAGAAGGTACGTATTTGAGTTTTTAAAGCAGGTCATCGCAAAGGCAAAGAAAGAGGACATGCGGATAACGCTGTTCTTGTTCGACATAGACAACTTCAAACATTACAACGATGTCTACGGGCACGCCATCGGGGATACCGTCTTAAAGCAAGCCGCTTCGATGATGCAAAAATGCTGTCGAGAACACGACATCGTCGGACGCATCGGGGGTGACGAATTCGCCGTCGTCTTCTGGGACTGCCCTACGGGATTCGACACCGAAAAACTCTCGAAAAAATTACAAGACGAAAGAAGAATAGCATCCGAGCATCCGCAGGAAGTGCTCTTCATATGCGAACGGTTTAGAAAAGAAATTTCCTCCGCCGAGTTCTCGTTCCTCGGACCGGAAGGAAAAGGAGAGCTTACGATCAGCGGCGGGCTGGCTTCGTTCCCAAAGGACGGAATAACTGTTGAAGAACTTTTCGAGAAAACGGACAACGCCATGCTGGAAGCAAAAAGAAGCGGAAAAAACAGGATAGACCTGGTCGGACCGACCAACCTCATCTAATGGGCTTGTTGCCCAAACGGCACGAACCTCAACGCTTTTTGATATGTGTCTCTGTCGGACCGATAAGTTTATACTCGATGCCGCGCCAAACAATGGTCCTTCCGAACGCCGAGGCAACAATACACACAAGCAGCACCAGCGACCATATAACATTGCCCATAATATCTGCATACATCGCGGGCTTGATCTTTTCTTTATCCTCACTTAGCAGCCGCAGGATCATCTTTTGCCTGAGTATGGGGCGGATGATCTGACAGACATAGAAAATGATCGGCAAAGCTGCGTAAAGCAAAAGACCGCTCTTGCCGATAGCCCACGCATATATCGCTATCCCCAGACCGAGCCAAAGTCCAAGCACCCCAAAGAAACTGCAATAAAGAGCGAACAGCCACGTCCCCGGCAGAATAACACGCGTTATAAGAAACTGCCTCCTGACAAACTCGAACAACTCCGGCCATGTCGTCTCCTCGTATGAAGCCACAAAACAGGCTGGTACGAAGATTATTTTCTTTTTGCCCTTTCTCTTAACCGCCCACGACAGACAAAGATCGTCGCTTAAAGCATTTTTCCAAATCTCATCGAGTCCTATATCGTAAAATAACTTTTTCTTTATCGCCATCGAACCGCCCCACGCCTGAACAAAATGACTATTGCCAAGCATCTGAGCTACCTTGGCGTTTAGCGATGACAGCACAAAAGTCGCAAGATTATTTCGTTGCGGAACAAACCACCTATACCCCGTAGACGCGCCGTGCTTATCTTTCCTAAGCGGATGAACGAGATGGCTCAACCAGTCGGGGCGAATACACGCATCCGAATCGACGAACGCAAACACCTCGACATCTTCCGGAGAATTGTTACAGGAAAACAGCAGATTATGCACCTTCTGGCTGCAACCGTCGGCAAGACCGGCTACAAGTATGCGAACGTCGAGAGCTTTTGATGTACCGGAAAGTTTGTCCTTAAGCCTGCAAAGTTCCTCGTACACAGGATCACTCTTACACTCAACGACAAACTGAAGATAGAAACCGTCATAATCAATGGCAAAAAGCGAACTTATATTCTTCGCCAGCGCCTTATCTATCCCCTTGCAGGGCACCGTAACAAGAACACGCGGACGGTATGAGTTGGGGCTTCTGGACGACTTCTTCAAAACATAGAAATAGTTTTGAAAAGTGTTAAGCAAGAAAAATAATTGCGAAACGATCGCAAAAACCGCAACATATTCGTATATGATCCAAAACACTGACTAATTCCCTTTAACCCTATCTTCGTATCAGTATTTTACATAACAGATGCCAACGGCACAATGCAATTCATTATCTCGTCCGTCGAATAGCTTTCAGCAAGATCGAACGAGATAAGACATCCGTGGTTATGTTCCGAAGCAATGATTATCAAGTTCTTACCCGCGCGCGAGAAACCGCCTTCCTGGCTTTGATGCCCCAGGATAAAGGTACCGGCATCGAGTATTGACGTAAGCTTTTCAAGCGTATCTTCACTATGCCTTCTGCCCCAGGTCAAAAGGTATGCCGAGTGCGGACGAAGCATATCTTCGACATCGAGACGCTTATCGAAAATTTTCGTATCGAACTCATCGACAAATTTATTTCCCGGCAGCGAGTGAGATATCCAAATCCCGTTGGAGATCCTAACTGCCAACGGCTGACTCAGAAGATAGCCCCGAAGTGCCGCAAGAACATCTTTGTAGTCATCGCCATAGCATCGCTTCATCGCATTCTTCATCGACTCGTTCATCTCTTTACCGCTTTTTAGAACGCTGTTATCGGCAATGATCGCTGTATCGTGATTACCCATCATAATGATAACCTGGTTGGGAAACCGAAGTTTAAGACGAAGGATATCGAAGAACAGTTTGAACGAAACACACCCGCCATGAACATCTTCGTTGCCGCCGTGGAGTATCTCCTGAAAGATAACGTAAGTATCGGGATCGTTCTCAAGGTCTGCGTAAGAGCATGTCTTTTCAAAATTCCTACGGTGTCCGTGCAGATCGCCGGTAACGACGACCTTACCGCTACCGGAAAGCTCGATAATATTCCCCTTCCGATTCGCCGCCGAATAATTTAACTCAGCTGCCTTATTGCAAAGTTCAATTATTTCACTTGCCATTATTTACCAGCTTATTTTCGAATATTTTGCGAATCAGAACATCGAGTCTCGCAGTAACAGCCGCCATGTTCTCAGGTCGTTCGACCTGTTTTTCACGAACACACTCCATTACCAACTCGGATACTGACATAGGTATCTTGCTGTATATTTCATGCGGGGTTTTGCATTCTTTTTGGACTACAGGGATGCCGAATTCGTTCTTCTTAGGGATTAGCGTAGGAACATTTTTGCCCGTAAGCGCCCAATACATCGTAGCGCCAAGGTTAAATATATCCGTCCGATGGCTCAGGTGTTCCCTGCGAACCTGTTCCGGGGCAATATAATCAGGGGTACCCTGGATACGCTTTTTGATCGCCCCGATCTTGCAACTCTGACCGAAATCGATTATTTTTATTGTCCCGTCATGCCCGAACATAATATTGTTGGGCTTGATATCGCAATGAACATAACCCTTTTGATGCATCGCATTTAAAGCTGTCGCCACCATCCGGAAAACCAAAAGAACATCACCTAAGCTAAGCGAAGGACCATCCTCTAAGGACTGACCCTGAAACATCTCCATAGTCAGCAAAACCTCATTAACCTTGAGCATTTTGCGTCTTTTGATCAGCTTGTAGCATTTTCGCAGATATGGATGGTCTAACAACTGAGAAACCTTGTATTCTGTGTCAATCTGCTCGAAAATGCGGGTATCTTCGGGGTTTTCGAGGACTATTTGTTTAAGCGCGATCTGCTGTTTCGTCGCCAGATCGGTCGCAAGGTAGATCGTGGTCCTGGCGCCCACGCCAAGGCGCTTAATTATCGTAAAACCTTCAATTTCTGGATTTAAATTCGGCATATTATAAAATCGGCTATCTGTTAGCCTACAGTTGATTTTTTTTCAATAAACAAGGCATTGACTGTATAGAAATACCATTCGGGAGAATGGTATCCTAACTCCCCGAGTAGGACTCGAACCTACGACCTAGCGGTTAACAGCCGCTCGCTCTACCAATTGAGCTATCGGGGAATAGCTAAATAATCTAAGCCTCGTATTTTCTATATTTTGACGGTTTTGTCAATAGGTATGCCAAAAAAAAGCCAAAAAAATTGCTTAATATGGACTTTTTAACGCCTAAACAACAATCCGAACCATATCTACAATCCCGCTACACCAAAATACAACCGGCATAATCCACATAATATTCATTGCTCCTCTGTGCTTTACGCTTTCGATGGCTACCTGAACATCAAGCAGCGTCTTGCATCAAAATTATTTGGCTAACAGCATCCGTCGCCCTTGGGATCGCAATCGCACGTCGGCTCGGTACCTTTCAGTGCGCCTACGATAACCCCCGTTACACAACCAACCCCCGAATCGACTGTGATCGCCCCGGGTTTGCAGTTCGTCGCACATGCACCGCACTCCATGCACGCATCCGCGTCAACCATCTTAGCCTTTTTGCCTTCCATCACAAAAACCGCATGAGGGCAAACCTCCGTACACTTCTTACATCCGATACACTTATCAGCATCGTAAGCAAGCGTCACAACATTTTTTAAATATCTAAGCTCAGCCATTTTCTTACCTGTTTAATCGGCATCGCCATAGGCGATTCCGTAATTCTTATATTTTAATTTCTATTAAACAAACAAACTCGCGATCCAAAAAGCACTCGCAACAACAACCGCTATCGCCTGCAGCGGTATAGCAACCTTCATCTCTTTCTTTACACCAGACAAAGACGTGTACGTCGTCGTCCCCGTATAATTCATAACCACAAAACTCGCAAGCGCAGGCATCACCAACAACCACGCCCCCGGCAAAAACCAGTCCAACTCGCATAGCATACCCGGATTGGCCCTGCTCAATTGCAGTATCCTCCACAGCAGAAACGCATCCATTGCCAAACCGATCCAAAGCCCTTTAACGCAAAACGCCCTGCCAGGCAGCCAGGGCAGCAAAACCGGGCCCAACACCACAGGGATCATAAACACAAACAAAAGCAGCTTCACATTCGACAGACCATATGTCATCGCCATATCACTGCTATACAAACCCTCGCCGGCGAATCCGGAAAGCAAAAACACAACAAGCCCGACGTAAATAAGATACTTAAAACCAAAAACGATCTCAACCGGTATCAGCACCATTCTGTCAGCAAGCGGAAATTCTATCCTGCGCATCCCCGGCGTAGCCTCATACCCTGCATCTATAAACGCAGGCAAGTCCTCGCATCTAACCGGACCGAACACAACGCCAAATCCGCTAAGCTCTCTAACCGTATGCGCCGCAACCGATGGAGCGCCAAGCTGAGGGACGATAAGTGTTTTATGCGATATGATCTCGCCAAGCTTTACATCTTCGATACGTTTTACAAGCTCATCAGTCCCAAACGTCCCTTTACCAGCGGCGCACCACACGTTAATACCGTCGGTATCTAATACAAGTATCCACGCGTCACGTCCTGCCATACTAGCACGCAGTCTGTCAAAGCTCATCTTATAGTTAGCGCTTACAAGCACATCGGATATATCCGTCGGATCGCCAATCGCATACAGGCCGGGCTCGACAAAATAATGCATCCTCCCCATGTCCCAGCGGGCCTTCCACGTTCCGATCCTGTCCGTAAAGGCAAGCTCCGTAGAAACCTTAACAAACTCTCTATCCTTAAACGTAATCGTCGATGTGTTATGTAGTTTCGTCATAATATTTCACTTTGTCATTTTAAAGTGCCGGCACAGCCGGCCTCCACGCGATTGAAAAGAATATTCGATTCTTTTAATCGCCTCGCGACCTGTCGCGACGAAGCTCGCAGAGCGAAGCCAAATAAAAATAGTATCAGCCGCAAGGCTGGTTCCTCTGCTATTCACAAGTCACGAATCACGAGTCACGAACCACCCCTGCGTTTTCAAACAAAACTTTACAAGCCCCAGCATAAGCGGAACCTCGATCAGCACACCCACCACCGTCGCAAGCGCCGCACCCGACGATAAACCGAACAGCATCGTTGACGTCGCGATAGCAACCTCGAAATGGTTCGACGCACCGATCATCGCAGACGGCGCCGCATCCTTATACGATAATTTCAGCATCTTCGCAGCTATGTATCCCAACGCAAATATCAGCAGCGTCTGTATCGTAAGCGGTATCGCGATCCACAATATCGTCAGCGGATTGCCCAGTATCACCTCGCCCTTGAACGAAAATAGCAACACCAGCGTTACAAGCAACGCGATTATCGTTATCGGCGTAAGTACATGCAAAAACTTTTCCTTAAACCACACCTCGCCTTTTACGCCTATGATCTGCCGGCGAGAAATATAACCAGCCGCCAGAGGCAACGCAACATATATTCCGATAGACAGCAAAAGTGCCTGCCACGGAACCGGCAAACGCCCCACACCTAACAAAAACCCGCCCAACGGACCATACAATAAAAGCATCGCCAATGAATTGATCGCAACCATAACAAGCGTATGCCCGTCGTTGCCCTTTGCAAGAAAACCCCAGACTAAAACCATCGCCGTACACGGAGCGATGCCAAGCAGAATGCACCCCGCCAGATAACTTCGCCAAAGAGGAACTTGTAATACCTTCACGCCCTCCTGCATAACCACCGTACCCTCGCCGTAAACGGCGCCCACTTCAAGGTCCAGCCCGAAAGGCATCTTAACATGATCGACCGCGTCCGGGCCTATGAATCCAAGAAACAGCGTACCCAAAAACAACACCGCGATAGCATACATCGTAAACGGTTTGATCGCCCAGTTAATAAAAAGCGTAAGCCCAACCGGTTTAATGCTCTTGCCTGCCTTTAGCACCTCGGCAAAATCGATCTTGACCATGATCGGATACATCATAAAGAACAGACACACCGCGATAGGTACCGAAACAACCGGAGCGCCGTTTACATATATCGCCATCGAGTCAAGCTTCGTAGCTATCCCCGGTGCAACCTTACCGAGAACAATACCTCCGACGATGCAAAGGCCCACCCAGACAGTCAAATACCTTTCAAAGAAACCAATCCCTTTGCCGCTCTGCTCCATGTCTCCCATAATCTACTCCTTTAGCCTCATAGCGACCGTCTTTAAAATCAAGCTAAATTTTCATTCCGTAGCCGATTTTTTCTTATCATTGTATTAATTACCCCCAGCATTATCGCCCCCACAGGTAGCCCCAGGCAACGCCCCGCATATCGCAAGAAACGGCAGCAGCAAAAACACCGCCCCCGAAACTTCAGAATTTAATAAATTTTCAAGCCATTCGATCGTAATCAATTACGGCATAGTAGAACATGCAGGAATGTCAACTTCTTTACTCGCCGGACAGCACGATGTCGCCTTAACCGAAGATGCCGCTTCCTTATCAGCCTTAGCCTCCCGATCCTTTGCCGCAGACATCGCCGCCATAGCAGGACAGCAACCCGCCGCTTTACCGGCAACAGCTTTCTCTTCAACACAAGCATTGGCTGCAACGCTGCCGTCAGGACAAACGCCGATGGCACAACCGCCGGCCTTGTTCTTGTTCAGCAAAGAATTAGCAACTACGACGCCTGCCAGAACGATAACTATCAGAAACAACAAACCCTTAAAACCGCCGCCGCCGGACGAAGCTCCGTCGCCAACACCATCGCAGCAACCGTTACCATTGTCCGAACAGCAACACTGCTGATCATTCTCGTTTACATCGTTTACATTTTCGTCTGTCATCACATTTCCCTTTCAAATCGCTAATTAGCCATCCGCCACTGGCGGATTCATCAATTTTGCATTTTAAGTTTTGTTGTTTAATTTTCAGTTATTCAGTTCCGCGAAAAATCCCGATATATCTTCCAAAACTTTCTTATCCACCCAGCACTCGATCTTCTGCCCCTTGCGCTCCATGTGTATCAGCCCCGCCCTGCGAAGCTCGTTTACATGATGCGACAGCGTAGACGCGGCAATATCAAGATCCTTACCAAGCTCACCGACACACGGACAAAGCCCGTTGCAACTGTCATAAGTAACCCCCTTTTCGCAACACCCCACCAAACGGCTGAATATCCGAAGCCGATTCGGATGGCCAAGAGCCTTAAGAACCTCGGCGGTCCTGTCTATATTTTTAGTTCGATATTTCGACATCTATCGAATATATCGGCTGGGACGACATTTTGCAAGAATAATATTTAAAATCGTCCTAAATTCTTACCGCGAAAAGGTTTGACCAAAACCGAAAAACCGCTATATTTGAAAGGGTTATGCGATTAATACTACTTATTGGTGTTGCAGGCGGATTCGGAGCGGTTAGTCGATACGGGCTAAGTGTCCTTGCCGCACGGATTCTCGGTACAGGTTTCGCTTACGGAACGCTGCTGGTAAACGTCATCGGATGTTTGCTTATCGGCGTGCTGATGTACCTCGGCCTAAACACCGACATCATGCCCCAGGCAACACGCGTAGCTGTAACCACAGGATTCCTCGGTGCACTTACCACGTTTTCAACATTCAGTTACGAGACAACCCGATACATCCAGGACGGCGCATGGGCACTTGCAGCCGCCAACATCGCCGCAAACGTGCTGCTGGCAATACTGGCAACGATCATGGGCCTTGCATTAGGAAGGCTGCTTTTTGGAGGCAGTTAAAATGAAACAGGAAAAAAACGATCAGGTGCTGATGCGGATATTTCTCAGCGAAACCGACAAGCACAACGGAAAAGTTATTTATCACATGCTGTTACAGTTGCTGCATGACGAAAAAATCGCAGGCGCTACCGTAATAAAAGGCGTCACGGGTTTCGGTGCCAAAAGCCGCATGCACACCGCCAATCTGCTTTCACTCGCACAAAATCTACCCATCATCGTAGAAGCCGTCGATTCGAAAGAAAATATCGACAAGGTTCTGCCGAAGATCGAACAATTCGTAGACGACGGGCTTATAACGTTCCAGGACGTAAAAGCAATACGATACTCAAAAGACTAACCATATTTTACGGAGCACACAATGGACAAGGACATTCGTTTTACAAAACTTTCGATCTTACTGCTTATAACAATGATCGCCGCCGGTTTCGCATTGCTCGGCTGCGACGAACAGATCATCCCGAGAGAAGGTTCCATCGATGATGTTACCGCTCCTATTGTCACCACCCCGCCCCCTGATATCGCAGAGGCACCGCAAACCGAAAAACTCTACGATTATCGTCAGATCGAATTAGACAATGGAATGAAAGTCATCACCGTCGAAGACTTCTCCTGCCCTATCGTAGCTGTCCAGGTATGGTACCACGTAGGCTCTAAGAACGAGGATCCCGCACGTCAGGGATTCGCACACATGTTCGAGCACATGATGTTCAAGGGAACCGACCTCGTCGGCGAGCAGGACCACTTCAACTTCATCCAGCGCGTCGGCGGATCGAACAACGCATACACCGGCTATGACACCACGGTCTATCTTGAAACATTGCCCGCCGACCAGATCGAACTTGCACTGTGGCTTGAATCGGAAAGAATGAATTTCCTAAAGATCGACCAGGGCAGATTCGACACAGAACGCAAAGTCGTAGAAGAAGAATTGAGAATGGGTGAAAACCGACCGTACGGAACACTCTTTAAAAAAGAAGTCAAAGAACTTTTCAAGCTGCACCCTTATAAATGGACACCTATCGGAAAGCTCGCACATCTAAGAGCAGCCTCCGTCGCAGAGCTTAGAGCGTTCTGGACAAAATACTACGTCCCAAACAACGCAACCCTCGTCGTCGTCGGCGCAGTAAAACATAACGACGCACAAAAACTCGCACGCAAATATTTCGGGTGGATCCCTCGCATGGACGACCCCGAACCGGTAACCGTAAGAGAACCGCAAAAAACCGCACCGCAAACCATCGTCATCGATGACGAAAACGCACCCGCAGGCATGGTCGAAAAAATATGGCTCACCGTCCCGTTAGGACATAAAGACGAAGCGGTGCTCGATCTGTTGGCATCGATATTAGGCGGCGGAAACAGCTCACGCCTCTACCGCGACATCGTCGCCGAACGTCAACTCGCAGTAGGCGCAGACGCAGGCACGTTTAACCTCGAACACTCCGGCGTATTCCAGGCAACCGCAACCCACAACCCGGACGCAAACACCGACCAAATACTAAAGCTCATAGACACGCACATCGAAAACATAAAACAAAACGGCGTAACTGCAAAAGAGCTTGAAAAAGCAAAAAACAAAATGCTAAAGGGACTCGTTGTTGAAAACCTCAAGATCGACTCCAAGGCACGATCCATCGGAAACGCCGCCGTCGTAAAAGGAAACCCGGAAAGAGCAAACGACAGACTTAACGAAATAAGGAACGTTACACAAAACGACATACAAAGAGCCGCAAACTACTACCTCGACAACAACAAGGCAACCACATTCATGGTAAGGCCCAACACCAAAGGAGCAATGGCAGGCCAAAAGGATTCCGAGGAATCGCAAGTAACTGCTAAGCCCGAGCTAACCCCACCGCCAACCGGACGAAAAGGCGTAAAAAGACCGGACACATTTGCTAAAACCGCTCCGTTCGCACAGCTAAAGGCCGCAAAGTTCACCCCCTCGTTTACTCGAACACGGCTAAGCAACGGAATAAAGGTCATCGTAATACCAAACGATGAGGTCCCCTTCGTAAGCGTAATGTTCGGAACCACCAACGGTGCAGTAACAGAACAAAAACCAGGCACCGCCGGCATGACTGCCAAAATGCTCACAAAAGGAACCGATAATTACACAGAAGCAGAGCTTGTAAACACCTTGGAGCAAAAAGCCATAAGCCTCCATGGATCGGCAAACATGGACACCTTTACAGTTAATGCAAACTGCCTCACAGAGCATACCGACCTGGCAGTTGAACTGATGGCAGAAGTGGTCCGGCAACCGACCTTCGACAAGGAAGAATTCGACAAGCTAAAAAAACAGGTAATTACAAAACTACAGATCGCATCGCAACAGCCGCGTTACCTCGTCGAAAAGCAGTTTAGAAAAGCTCTCTACCACGACCACCCATACTCCAGAACCGTAGAAGGCAGCGTCGAAGATGTAAAAGCCCTTACCACAGAACACCTTAAATCATGGCACGAATGCTTCGTCCAGCCATCAGGCTCAACAATAATCTTCTCAGGCGACATCACCGAACAAAAAGCCGTTGAACTTACCAAAAAATATTTCAAAAATTGGATACCTACTGTCGATTGTGACAGAATGACGATATTACCGCCGGACATGAAACCGAAAGACACACACATCTACATTGTCGACCGCCCCGGCTCGGTACAATCCGAAATACGCATAGGCCAAGCCGGCATCACAAGGCACACCCCGGAAAAGTATTTCGTCAGCCGCATCGTCAGCAACTATTTCGGATGGTCCTTTAATAGTAGACTTAACGAAAGCATACGCGTCAAAAAAGGACTAACCTACGGAGCATGGGGAGGATACAATGCACAGAACCTCGCAGGCCAGCTAAAATGCAGCACATTCACCAAAAACGAAACAACCGCACAGACTGTACAAGCCGTCATAGATGAGCTAACAATACTAACCAGCAAACCACCAACCGATAAAGAGCTTAACGACAGCAAAACATATTTCGCAGGCAGCTTCGTAAGAAACCGAGAAACCCCCCAGCAGGTAGCAGGCGACCTATGGCTCATAGAATCACAAAAGCTTGGCGACGACTATCTAAACAATCTGCTAAAAACTCTCGCAAAAACAACAAAAGACGATTGCATTGATCTTGCCAAAGAAACTGTAAACACCAACCAGCTAGTAATAGTAGTCGTAGGCGACGCAAAGGAAATAAAAGAAGACTTAGAAAAAATAGCACCAGTAACCGTCGTCAAAAACGACGAATAAAAATCCCTAATTAATAAAACGCCCGCAACGCGGGCCTCCACGCGATTAGTAAACCTTTGGGTTGCTAATCGCCTCGCGAAGCAGCACCGAAGGTGCTAATAGTTTAGATCATTAGATTTTTGAATTTAGTAATTGTTTAGGATTTAGAAATTAGGATTTAGTATTTTAAAAATCCGTGTAATCTGTGAAATCTGTGGATAATAATTCGTGTTTTATTCGCTTCTTAATTCGTGCCATTCGTGGTGAATAATCTTTCTCCGAACTTCCTACTCATCAAGCCCAAAAATATCCATCCACTGATCGGTCTCGCCCTCGGTTAGGCCCTTGCGTTTCTCCTTAGGCTCCGGGGTTGGTGCTTTTTTGTCAAGCTCTTGTATAACAAGTGACCAGAACAAATGTGATTGAATAGAAATTGCTTTTCTTCGAGCCGCTGCGTCGCGCAGTCGTCTGTCGGTGCTAACTACTATAAGGTTCTTAGGTGCACTGCTGTCAGCGATCTTTTCTTCGATCCACGTATCGGCATCCTTGTGCGCCCCGCTAAAATAAATCTCGCAGTTCTTAAGCCAGGCCAGGCCACTCTTATCCGGAGGCCCCGTCCCGTCGAAAACAACCGAACACTGGTTGCGAACCTTCACACAATATTCGCTGAGGTAGCGGCACATATCGTCTTCGCTAAATAACTGGAACTCCTCGCCGCTGGCGGCTATGGCATGTAAAAGATTGTATCCGTCAACTACTACAGGCATTTTATTTCACAAAACTTATATAATATATTTTCCAGTTAATTGTCGTGCCTTGTCATTTATCTTTTCTCTGTGGTCTCCGTGCTCTCTTTTTCCTCTGTGGCAAAAAAAAACGGCGAAGCCGAATAAAATAGCATCCGCCAAAGGCGGATTCCTTAATTTTGATTTTTTATATTTAATATTTTATTTTAAACCGAATAGCGGATTTCGCCTGCAACGATCGTTTGTTGTACTTTGCCCTTAACCTTCCACCCGTGATACGGGCAGTTGGTGCTTTTTGACTTAAACGAATTAACATCGATGGTATACTCGGCATCCGGATCGACGATCGTAATATCCGCCATCGCCCCTTCGTTTAGCCTGCCCTTATCGACACCGATAACCCCCGCAGGCCCTGCGCTCATCAGACGTATAAGCTCGCTCCACCCGATAACCCCCGGCTCGATCAAAGCCTTAATATACAACGAAAGCGCACACTCAAGGCTTGCAATACCAAACGGGGCCGATAAGAACTCAAGGTCCTTTTCGCTCTTTAAATGCGGAGCGTGATCGGTCGCAAGCGCGTCAACGATGCCGTCGGCGACCGCCTGCTTCAGCGCGTCGATGTCCTCAGCCGTCCGCACCGGCGGGTTAACCTTATAATTCGTATCGTAATCCGATATCGAATCATCGGTAAACAGCAAGTGATGCGGAGCAACCTCGCACGTCACCGGCAGCCCCATCTCCTTGGCTTCTTTGATTATCTTAACCGAGCCCGCGGTTGAAATATGCTGGGCGTGGTAACGTGTTTTTGTTTTCTTAACAAGCTGAACGTCCCGCCACAGCATCATCTCCTCTGCAAGCGGATCGATACCGGGCAGCCCAAGCACGCTTGAGTTGTACCCCGCGTTCATAACCCCGCCGCTTCCGAGCGAGTTGTCCTGGCAGTGCTGACTTACAACAGTATCCAGCATCCCCGCATACTTTAGTGCGATTAGCATCATCGACGCACTCTGAACGCCCGCTCCGTCATCGGTAAACCCGACAGCCCCTGCATCAGCCATAAGCCCCATCTCTGCCAGTTGATTGCCTTCCCTGCCCTTGGTTATCGCGCCCATGACATAGATAAACGTCTTACGCGCCTGACGCGCCATCCGATGCGCATATTCTACGCTGGTCTGATCGTCGATCGTCGGGTTTGTGTTCGGCATAAGCACCACCGAGGTAAACCCGCCGGCGACCGCTGCGTTGGAACCGCTAAGTATCGTCTCTTCTTCCTCGTTGCCCGGCTCGCGGAAGTGAACGTGTATATCGATCATACCCGGCATAACGATCTTGCCCGCTGCGTCGATAACATTTTCGCATTCCTCGTTGACCAAACCGATCTTTGCGACGGTTTCGCCGACAACCAGAACGTCCGCAACCTTGTCAATACCGTTTACAGGATCGATGAGCCGTCCGCTCTTTATCAGCAACTTGTTGTCAGGATCGTTTTTCATTTCTTTTGTCTCTTCATCGCCGCCTGGTTAACCAGGAAAAGTACCGCCATCCGAACTGCAAGCCCGTTGGAGACTTGCTTTAATATAACGCTGTTGGCGCCGTCAGCGACCTGCGATTCGATCTCAAGCCCCCGATTGATCGGCCCGGGATGCATCACGATTATATCGTCTTTGGCACGTTTCATTCGCTCGACGGTTAGCCCGAAAAAATGCGAATACTCTCGTACCGACGGGAACTGTGCCTTGCCCATCCGCTCGAACTGTATCCGCAACATATTTATCACGTCAAGCTCTTCGATGACATCGTCAAGCTTGTAGCACACTTTCACCGGAAGCTCTTCGACCTTGCCCGGCATAAGCGTTGGCGGTCCGATCAGCGTTACTTCTGCGCCGAGTTTCGTCATCGCCCAGATATCGCTGCGTGCGACGCGCGAATGTGCAATGTCCCCGGCGATACCGATCTTAAGCCCTTTTAAGCTGCCGCGTTCTTTTCGTATCGTGTATACATCCAGCAATGCCTGCGTGGGATGCTCGTTAAACCCGTCGCCGGCGTTGATGACGGATGCGTTTATGTTTTTGCTTAGAAGTTTTGGCGCTCCGCCTGCGCAGTGACGTATTACGACGATGTCGATCCCCATCGCTTCAAGGTTTCTGGCGGTATCCAGCAGCGTTTCGCCCTTGCTAACCGAGCTTGATGTTTTGCTAAAATCAATCACGTCGGCGCTAAGCCGATTGGCTGCGAGCCCGAAGCTGACCCGCGTACGCGTGCTGTCCTCGAAGAACAGGTTAACGACCACGCGCCCGCGAAGCGTCGGAGCCTTCTTGATCGAACGGGTGCTGACCTGCTCGAAACCCTCTGCGGTATCGAGGATAAAGCCGATCTCCTCAGCTGTTAAGTCGCGCAGACCAAGCAGATGCTTTCGTGTCCATTCAAATTTTTTATTCTTCTTGCCCATTATTTTACCGTTACTCTGTCAACGTCATCTGTCTCGGTAAGATGCACACTAACCTTCAGCGCTTCCGGGATGTCCACTCTGCACGATACATAGTCTGCCTGTATCGGAAGTTCTCTGTGCCCGCGGTCTACCAGTACTGCCAGGCGTATCGCCTTTGGTCTGCCCAGGTCCATTAGTGCATCCAGCGCTGAGCGTGTGCTTCTTCCGGTGTATAGAACGTCGTCGACAAGGATGATGAGCTTATCGGATATATCGAATTCGATCTCGGTGCTGCGGACGGTCGGCTGGGTTTCGCCTTGCGGATCGTTGATGTCGTCACGGTAAAGGGTGATGTCGAGAACGCCGAGCTCTATTTCACGTTTGAGTTTTTCGGAGAGTTTTTTGACCAGGCGTTGTGCTAATATCTCACCCCTGCTGCGGATGCCGATGACTGCTACTTCGGTATTCGGGTCAATATCAAGTGCGATGCGATTTACCAAATCGCTAAGTGCCTTTTCGATCTGTTCAGCACTGAGGATCTCTTTCATGTCCGCTTTCGCCTCAAAGAAGTCTTAAATTCTGCTGTTTTGGCTAAAAAATCCATTATTTACCACCAAAACCTGCAAGAGTATAGCAAAACGACCAACCCGATGCAACCCCAATATAAAAAGAATAATTGGCTTTGATTTTCCATATTCAGTCCTCCAAAGGCGGATCTTCGATTTTGATTGCTTTTTTTTGTCCTCCTTTCAATTTATTATTTATTAATTATTATTGATTATTCCTCTTTCGTTCTGTGTTTGTTTATGCGTTTTTAAAATTGGGTTTGTTTTTTTTGGCGTTTTTTGGCTATCTCCTTAATTCATTGTTATTGCTTGGCTTATGGCGATTTTGTGATTATTAAATTGGGTTTGTTTTCCATAATTTACCTTTTTTTGTTCATAATTGCGCTGCCTTCAGGCAGAAACCGGCTGATTTCGTTTGCTTGTTATGTGCATTTCTGTAATAAATTAGTGTCCCATTTCGTTTCGTTTTTGCGCATAATTGTGTTTTTTTGTTCCTAATTGTGTTTTTTTGTGTTTTTTGGTCATCGTTTTTAGGCTTTAAACGCACTAAAGTTCATTTTTGAATCAAAAATGGTGGTAGTTTTCAATTTACTGTTTTTTAGTGTCTATTTTTTATTTTCAAAGAGCTATCTTGCGACGCTATCGCTATTTCGTGGATTGCTATCCTGGCGTGGTCTCTTGACCTGAATCCTGTCTCTGCTGAGACACTCATATTATACACTATATAATTAACAAGTCAAATTTGTTTTGTAAAAATTTAACATTTTTTAAAAAAACCTCTTCTAACACCAGGCATGAGTTAGAGAAAGCCTTGTAGATTACCTATTGTAACGAAACGAGACCCGGTCTCTTTTAGTTAAAATGGGTAAATTGTGGGATGTAAGTGCTTTGTTGCAGCGACTTTACGCTTGACATTCACCGCAGCCTACGCTAATGAAAAAATGAATGAAAGAAGCCCGTATGGAATAGCGGGATTTTTCTCCGATTCATAGCGACCAAGATGAAAGTGATGCTTGTAATATTATAACCGCAGAGACTTCATAAGTTTTCAAGGACGGAAAGAAGGAAAGAAAAAGGGTTAAAAAGTGATAAAAAGCGGCTGTTATTATGCAAAAGAAATGAAAAAAAGGCGATTTTGGGCACATTTTAACAGCACAAAGACGAAATTATCCACTGTTTTCACTAATATTTGCAGGTTTTAACTTCCTCTGCAAACGCATACAAGTTGGCGGGGTCGGCTTTTTTATTATCCAGTGCGGTTAAAAATCGTTCTCTGCCTTTCACGCTGCTGCCTTTTAAAAATTGAAAGAAGTCGAACTGTATTATATCATAGTTTTGATCCATAGCCCGAAAAAAGCTGATGACCAAGTGCTTAAATTGCCTATTGTAACGAAACGAGACCCGGTCTCTTTTAGTTAAAATGGGTAAATTGTGGGATGTAAGTGCCTTGTTGCAGCGACTTTACGCTTGACGTTCACCGCAGCCTACGCTAATGAAAAAACGAATGAAAGAAGCCCGTATGGAATAGCGGGATTTTTCTCCGATTCATAGCGACCAAGATGAAAGTGATGCTTGTAATATTATAACCGCAGAGACTTCATAAGTTTTCAAGGACGGAAAGAAGGAAAGAAAAAGGGTTAAAAAGGGTTTAAAAGCGGCTGATATTGTGGAAAAGAAACGAAAAAATGGCGATTTTGGGCACATTTTAACACTAAAAAGACGAAATTATCCACTGTTTTCACTAATATTTGCAGGTTTTAACTTCCTCTGCAAACGCATACAAGTTGGCGGGGTCGGCTTTTTTATTATCCAGTGCGGTTAAGAATCGTTCTCTGCCTTTCACGCTGCTGCCTTTTAAAAAATTGAAAGATATGGTTTATTCGTTTTTCCAGCGGATTTTCTTAAACCAGTGCTCATTGCGAACGCTGTCAAGGTCTGTATCTTTTTCAGCATGTTTGCGTGTTTCTAATGTATTATGTCCCTGCCCTTTTTCGAGCCATTCTCTGCATTTCTCTTTATTGCCTTGCAAGGCAAATGCACACGCCATATTATAAGAACCAAAGCCCTGTTTGATGGATTCTGCGTTTAAGCATTTTTCTTTGGCTTCTTCCAATAACCTTGTTCGTTCTGGATCACTTTTTGTTTTTGCCCAATCCAGCAATAAGCAACCCCAATTATTGAAAGCCTCATAATAGTTAGATTTTAATTGTATAGCTTTATCATATTTTTCACAAGCATCTGCAAATAGGCTCTCTGTCTCATCAACATTTTTTATCTTTGCCAATTGTAAAAGCGCATTGCCCCAATTATTGAAAGCGTTGTAAAGGTTAGGATTTATTATAGCTGCCACATTACACTTTTCGCAGGCTTTGTGTAAAAACTTTTCACCTTCACCTCCAGCTTTTTTCTTCGCCCATTCTACAAGGGTACTGCCCCAGTTACTAAAAGCTTCATCATCATTGGGATTTAATTGTGTAGCTTTATCATATTTTCCACAGGCATCTGCAAATATTTTATCCGCTTCTTTACCATCTTTTGTCATTGCCCAGTTTGTAAGAGTGAGGGCCCAGTTAAAAAAAGTGTTAGAGTTATTAGGTTTGATTTTATCAGCCTTATCAAGTTTTTCACAAGCCTCTATGAACAGTTTGTCCGCTTCGTTACCTGTCTTTGCGCTTGCCTGTTTTAAAAGTGCACTGCCCCAATTATTAAATGCATTATGATCATTAGTGTTAAGCTCTATAATCTGAGACCAATAATCACAGGCGGTGGCAAAGTCTTCTTCTTTCATTGCTTTCAAAGCTTTGTTCCATAGTTCGTTGATCTTTCGCTGATTTTCGGCTTGGTTTGTGATGGCTTCGCCTTTTGCGTCAAGCTCGTCAAGTTTAACCTTAACGATGCCATCAATGCGTTTGTCAATGTCATCAAATAGCGATTTTCCTTTATCGCTTAGCTGGTTGATTTGCTCTTGAAATCTTAAATTCATATCAGAAACCAGCTGTTGAGCCTGGAATTCTAATTCCCTAACTCTGCCAGCAGCTTGTTCGGCATCTGAAAGTTTTTGGTCAATCTCTTTTTTCTTATGTGTAGTAAAAAGAGTTACGGCTATGGAGATCGCTGTTATAACAGCGCCAAATAAAGCAACTATAGCGGTTATATGCCATTTGAAATTGTCGATCCGCTGGGTGATGTTTTTTTCAAAGTTATCGTTCGCCTTTTCTTGGAGGGCAAGTTTTTCGTCTACGGTTGCATTTATTTTTTCCGGCTGGGGTTTGTGGTGTTTTCTGCCTGCTGTTGCCATGCAGGGCAGGGTCAGGATAATTAAAAACAGTATTTTTATGCTTATACGCACTTTACTACCCTCGAAATAATAATATTGAATAGCATTTTACAGCAATAATTGGTGTAAAGCAATAAAATAGGTAAAAATGACGTAATTAGACGCTATCTTGACCGGCTTAATTTGGCACTTGTAAAACATCGCCGATTCTGGTATAATGAACGCTGTATTTATAGGGCCATATTCTTTGTGCGGCATTTATTGGGCGATGATAGGTATACCAATGCTGAAAATCGGGTTATTAAAATCCTTTAGCGGCAAATCCCTAACTGTAATCGTTATTCTTACAGTTATCGCCTGCTGTGCATCAATCGTTATAGGACGTGACGGGCTTCCGCTCCAGCCGGGCGCTCTTGATTACATTGGCACGTTCAGCCTGCAAAACAATGACCCAAACCTAACCGGCTCCGGCGTAAGGATCGCCGCAGTGTGTAGATCCATCACCTACGACGACGGCCTGCCGCAAGAAGACTACCAGATCAACACAGCGCACGATTGCTTTAGCACCAGCAATATAACATTCGCAGATCGGATCGATACAATCGCCGGGGTAAGCGACCACGCAACGGCTATCGGTGCGATCCTTACCGGAGCGGACCCCAACGGCTTCTATAGCGAGATCGGCAGGTTCCAATACAAAGGAGCAGCGCCCGCAGCTAACGTAAACGTCTACGAGTTCTGGCGATTCATCGTTAACTACATCTACGCCGGCCAGCAACTCGATAGCGACATACTGACGTTTAGCCTTGGGCTGGCCTTTGAGGACTGGTGGACACGCGGGATAGACAACCTCATCGAAGAAACCGGACTTATCACCGTAGCGGGCGTTGGCAACGGAAGCGACGCATTTGACCCTCTGTTGTACCCGGGATCAAACGCAAACGTCATCGGCGTTGGCGTCGTAGACTCTTCGCTATCTGCTGACATCGCGTGGGGATTGAAGAACTTCACCCTGCCGGTGCCGACCCATTCCAGCGCCGGGCCAACATCCGACGCTCGCTGCAAACCTGACATCGTAGCTCCGGGCAACTGCCTTGTGCCGACCGCGGACAGCCTAAGCGAATATGACATAAGCGGGGACTATACCAGCTTTGCAGCACCGGTTGTTAGCGGTTCCGCGGCCCTGCTCGTTCAAAAGGCAAACACCACGCCGCGTTTGCAGGGGGCACTGGCAAACAATAACGGCAACTGCGTGATAAAGTCGATACTGCTAACCAGCGCTGACAAACTGCCCGGCTGGCATAAGGGCGAGCAAACCAAAGATGACGATCACGCCGTTCCGCTGGACAAGGTTCAGGGCGCCGGAGTCATCAACGCCGCTGCTGCCGCCGATCTGCTGGACGCAGGCCAAAGCAAACCTGCCGATACAACAGCGGCCGGGTGGGACAACAATAGTATTGAAAACAATGAACTCGCAGAAAGGGCATACGCCTTTAAGATCGACAGGCCGGACGCAGAACAATTCATCACCGCGACGCTGGCGTGGAACTTTGCATACCAAAACGAGTATCCGTTTGCAAAGGAATCCGGGCAAAGCGACCTTCGCCTGGAACTGTGGGCAGACGAAGGCGACGATAAATGGCTCATGATCGATCATAGCGACAGCAAAACGGATAACGCCGAACATATCTATTACGCCATCGATCCGAACCATGCGGATTATGAGCTTGTGGTCATATCGAACAGCCAAAACGAAAAACTGCAAAAATATGCCCTCGCATGGAACGTCACAACCCCGAAGCCAAATAGTAAAATCGAGTAAGCAAAAGTGCGTTTGACGGCGGATAGAGCTTAGTATTCAAGACTTAAACACGCCTGTATTAGTCGGCGTTAGTCCGATAAAACCTGCAAAAATTTCGAAAACCGGCTTGTTTTAAAAATTACCCCTTGACTTTTCAAAGAAGAGTTTGTAGGATTAAATATGTGGATATACGTTGTTTTTGTTTTATGGACAATGCATAACAGTAAAGAGGAGGCTGGCAGTACCTAGTAGGGGCAGGAAAATTGAGGGAGCTAAGACATTGATCAGGATGTCTTGTTTTTTCATTTCTTTTTTCCACAGATTATTCTCAGTTGACGGTAATTGGAATTTTTTGGGAGGAAGTAAGAATGAAGAAATTAGTTTTATTGTTAATGGTTGTAGGTTTAGTTGGTGTAGCTTGGGCCGATGCATGTGGTTATATAGGCAGTGGAGACTGGATGAATGGAGCCAGCTGGACTTGTTCTCACGTGCCCGGCTCATCCGATACTGTCCGAATAAACTGGGACAACAACACAGTTACACTGGCCGCTACGGCCCCGGATATTTTAAGCCTTGAGATTGGTGTTGATGAATCCGGTAACTTGATCGTTAATGCCGGTGGAAGCCTTACAATGTTGGGCACCAGCACGGTTGGAAACAACGGTACTTGTACCGGTACACTGATAGTCAACGCAGGCGGAACTGTCACCAGTAACGATTGGTTGGTGGTTGCCGGCAATAGCCTTGTAACCGGTATCGTTGAGGTCAGCGGAACTTTGAACCTGGACAGTCATCTGTGGTGTGCTACTCAGGCTACCTCAACTGCTATCATCGAGATCAACGCAGGTGGCGTTGTCAACGTTGGCGGCATGCTCGGTCTTGGCACAATTAACGCTGTTGACCCATCAGGCGGTGTTGCCACATTAACCGTCAATGACGGGAGTATTCTGAATCTGAGCGATATACACCCTGCTGGGACCTCAATTCAGCCTGGCTCGGTGATTGACATTAACGGTTCTGGCCAACTTACCCTTCCTGGTGATTTTCACTTGGTTATATACGATTATATCTTTGCCGGGCTAATAACCGGCAGTGGCATTCCAGGCAATGTGATAGTGGACACTACGACGAATCCAGGCTTTACTACAGTTATGAATTTAGCTTATGTGGAATGTATACCACCGCTGATGGATCTCAATTTTGATTGCAAAATAGACTTAGCAGACTATGCAGATTTAGCTGCTGGCTGGCAGAGCCTTTATGACATTTACAACTTGCGCGATTTAGCAGAAGACTGGTTACTTGATTGTATCCAGGATCCGCACAACCCAATGTGCGAACTACCTTCTCCAATGTAGAACAATATCTTAAACTTAAAATTGACCTGCGGACTTGACATCCAGTCGGCCTGCTGGTAAGAAACTTTTGGCTTGGAAAAATTAACTCTCTCGTTATTATTTTTTCAGAAGTTTGGCGGCCTCTTTTGCGAAGTATGTTATCAGGATGTCGGCGCCTGCTCTTTTTAGGGAAGTAAGTGTTTCCATCATCGTAGCGGGTCCGTCTATCAGGCCTGCCTCGGCAGCGGCTTTTAGCATCATGTATTCGCCGCTAACATTGTACGCAGCCATGGGCAGATCGAACCGCTGTTTGCCTCGGTAAATTATATCCATGTACGCAAGCGCAGGCTTTACCATTAAAATATCGGCTCCTTCTGCGACGTCGAGCTGCATCTCCCTCATTGCCTCGTCGGAATTGGCAGGGTTCATCTGATAGCTTTTCCTGTTGCCTTCGGCTGGTGCGCTGCACAGGGCGTCCCTGAAAGGTCCGTAGTATGCGGAAGCGTATTTTGCCGAGTATGCCATTATCGCGGTGTCTGCAAACTTGTTGTCGTCGAGCATTTTTCGTATGACCGCCACTCGCCCGTCCATCATATCCGAAGGTGCCACGATGTCGGCGCCGGCTTTTGCATGGGCCAGAGCCATCTTTGCCAGCAGTTCGCATGTAGGGTCGTTATCGACTTTTCCGTTTTTTATCACGCCGCAATGGCCGTGGTCGGTGTATGCGCAAAGGCAAACATCGGTCGCTACGATCAGGTCCGGCAGGACTTTTTTTATCTGTCTTATGGATTCGCATACAGGGCTATCGGAGTTGTAAGCCTGCGATCCTTGCGAGTCCTTCTTTTCAGGTATGCCGAACAGCAGGACCGCCGGTATGCCAAGGGCGGCAACTTCTTTGGCCTCTTCTACGATCATATCGGGCGAAAAGTGGAAACACCCGGTCATCGATCCGATGGGTTTCTTGACTTTTGTACCGGGACAGGTGAACAGCGGATACATCAGGTCATCGATGCTGACCTGCGTCTGGCGCACGAGCCTGCGCATGGTCTGGGTAGCTCTTAGTCTTCTGGGTCTGTCTGCTGGAAAGGCCATAAGCTTTCTTTCTATTAACATTTCTGTTACGTTGCATAGTTATGCAGGCCGGGGAAGAGCCTTGACAAGTTTACCCAAAGCAACGTTATCAGTATAACAAACATACCGACAACTGCCCAGAAGCAGTTTAATTTTTCGTGTTTTTTGCCATAGATGTATCTGAAATGGAAGTATCCTGCATATACGAGCCATGAAGCCAGCGACCATAGTTCTTTCGGATCCCATCCCCAGTAATCTCCCCATGCGAGCTTGCCCCACCAACTGCCGAGCAAAAGCCCACACGTCAATAATGGAAATCCTACGCAGACCATGCGGTATGTTCCATGTTCGTATGATACAAGCTCTGTGCTTCTAAGCGGTTTTGCGCCGACGATCCTGCATGAAGCCAGGAAAGCGGCCTTTGCCATGAATACGTATGCGAGCATGTAAACCGCTACGTGCGGAGCAAATAGCCAGCACTGTAAGGCCGGTGGCAACCGCTGGGGCTGAGCATCGAAAATAAACCCCGCAGGAAAAAGCACTATGATCGCAAGCAGCATGTCAGCGGAATTGCCGACGCCTGCGCTGACGCCCAGATATCGCCTTGAAATTATCGAGATAGGATATATCATCATCCCGAGAACTAAAAACACTTCGAACAGGTTTTGCATCGGGACGTGCTCAACATGGTACCATCGGTATGCCACGGCTGTGACGGCTGCGATAAAGCCAAGGGCAAACAGAGTTCGGGCGTTTTTTGATCTTCGCAGAAGAGCGGTGACGAAACCCAGCAAATATAACGAAATTCCGATATAGATCAGCAGCCCCTGTAATGTGTATTTAATTTCCATCGGCAGCTCCTGACGGCTTTGTTATCTTGAATGCCTTACGCAACCAGAAATGCCAGAACACTCCGATAGACAACATTAAATATCCGGCGTAAACCAGATACAAACCCGTATCGGAAGTTACCGACAGGATCGTGTACAACCCTTCCTCGTCGTCATAGGAACTCTGATAGAAATGGTATCGGCCATAATAGAGGGGCTTGTTAACTTCGATGCTTTTTTCGGCGACAACCTTTCCATCTGCAATAACTTTCAGGTCGCTTATGTAATCGCTTACCATTCTGCTGTAGCTCATGTAAAGATTGTTTTGCGAGTGTACGAAACCCGGGAATTTTTCAAAAATATATTTCGTTTCGGCTGTGCCGTCGGGTTTATCGATTCGAATTGCCAGGGCTGGATTCGAGCCTGGCCCTGCATCCTCAATCGCAGTAACATTCCCGTCATCGATTCTTATCTTACAGTTCTCAAAGGCAGCGATGATCGTTAGCTCTCCAAGCTCGTCGTTTAAGTGAATTGCATTTCCGACGTCAGCAGGGACGGACCATCGCTCGTCGTCTTCGGTCCGCACAAAAAGCGTTCCGGGCCGGTAGTAAGTCATTCTAAAGTCGTCAAGCTTTATGGAAAAGGGCAGTTGTTCGAATCGATCTTCACGCTTAAGATAGAGCCGATCGTTCTGCTGACCTTCATATATGATCATCCTGGCTGAGTGCGTTTTTTGTATGCCGAAGAAACGTTTTTGGAGCTTATGCCCTGTTTCGGAACCATAGAGTGCTCCTGCTAATATTAAAACACACCCGAGGTGTATCAATAGCAGGCTTCGGTGTCGGATCAATCTTCTAAAAGCCATAAAACCGGTTATCAGCAAGACAGCAAAGACAATCCAGAAGACACCTAACGGAAGCGAATTGAAAAAAGCTCGTGCACGTTCGGCTCCGACAAATGCACCGTATATCGAAAGGAAAATAAGACAGATAATCGTCCAGAGCGAAGCATGTATTACGATTTTTTTGAATTTGTTCATCAAGTTTTTTGCAACTAAGAAAAGATTGTCCCTAGAACTTGTCGTAGAAGATGTCGTCTTCATCAATACCTTTTTCTTCGAGTATCCGCATGACCGCTTCGATCATCGGCGGCGGCCCACAAAGGAATGCCTGTCGATCAATACCTTCCTTCAAACATTTATCTGCTGCGAGATGTATGAATCCTGTTTCTCCATCCCATACTTCATCCGGTTCCAAATTATCGCTAAGTGCGTATATTATGTTGAAGTTAGGATGCTTTTGGGCAAGTTCCCGATATTCCTTCAGGTAGAAAACATCCTTAGTCGTTCTACAACCGAAGAACAACCAGCATACTCTGTCCGGCCATTTGTCATAAAGGCTGTAAATAATATTTTTCATGGGCGCCATTCCTGCTCCGCCGCCTACGCAAACGATCTCTGTGTCAGGATCCTCGTCGAGATAGAACTCGCCATAAGGGCCCGTGAACTTTACCGGGTCTCCTTCTTTTAATTCGTGCAGGTATGTCGAACCGATACCGCCGGGTATGAGCCTTACGTTAAGCTCGACGTCGTTTACATCGTAGTATGCCGAACTGATAGAGTATGCCCTGAAAACCGGTCCGTCCGGTGAGGGTGCCTCGATCTGAATATATTGTCCGGGGCGTTGTTTGATCTCTCCGCCGTCGTTTATTCTGAAACGTATTTCTTTGATGTCATGCGTAAGCGATACAGTTCTGTGAACCGTCGCATCGAACATTTTAACGTCCAGCAGGTCGCTTGGTACTTTGATATATACGTCTTCTCGTATTTTGACCTGACATGCCAGTCGAACGTTCGATCTTCTTTCCTTGCGATCCAGGAAAGGTGTCTCCGTCGGGAGCAGTGGTCCGCCTCCGGAAAGAACTGTTATCTTGCAATGTCCGCATGAGCCTTTTCCGCCGCATGCTGACGGGATGAAAATTTCGTTGGCGTATAATGCAGAAAGCACGGTTTGTCCGCCGTCTACTTCAAGTGGTTTTTCGCCGGCGTTGATATCGAGCTTACAGATACCGTAGTTGACCAGCACCCTTTCCGATACGATAAGCAATATCGAAAGTGCCACCACCAGTCCTGCAAAAGTTATTGTTGCCCACAAAAATAAAGCCACGTTTTAAATCCTCGTCCTTATTGAATCGTTACCATTCCTGCAAACCCCATAAATGCCATTGCAAGCACGCCGGTTACTATCATCGCTATCGCTACTCCCTTAAACGGTTTTGGGACGTCGCTGTATCGCATTTTCTGTCTTAATCCTGCCATCAGGATTATTGCTACCGCCCAACCGATACCACCGCCGAAACCAAAGCCTACCGACTGAGCGAAATTATAATTTCTAATTACCATAAACAGCGATGCACCGAGGATCGCACAGTTTACCGTGATAAGCGGAAGGAAGATGCCCAATGCGAAGTAAAGCTTCGGGCTAAACCGCTCGATAAACATCTCTACAAACTGCACGAAGGCAGCGATCACCGCGATAAAGACGATAAAAGTCAAAAACGTCAGATCGTATGGGACTAAAACTGCCCCTTCTTTAAGGATCGTGTGGTAGATCGCATAGTTGATCATTGTTGTCATTGTCATTACAAACGTTACCGCGGTGCCAAGCCCGATCGCGGTTGAGATCTGATTGGAACAGGCGATAAACGAGCACATGCCAAGGAAGTTGGCAAGCAGGATATTGTTTGTGAATATGGCTGCTACTATGATAACTAATGCAGAGGTTTCGTTCATTATTTATTCTCCTCTGGATCGGGCCCCTTAAGGACGTTGAATACCGCTATAACGAACCCAAGTGCGATAAATGCCCCCGGTGCCAGTACCATAAGCTGGTTCGGTGTGTACCAACTGCTGCTGAGAACTTCGTAACCCATAATCTGGCCGGTTCCCAGCAGTTCTCTAAAGAACCCGATGATCGCAAGTATTACCGCGTATCCGACGCCGTTGGCAATACCGTCGAGTATCGAAAGGATCGGCGGGTTCTGCAATGCGAACGCTTCTGCACGGCCCATTACGATACAGTTTGTTATGATAAGGCCCACATAGGGCCCAAGCTGTTTTGACATGTCCCAGTAAAAAGCTCGCAGGAACTGATCGAACAGGATAACGAACGTTGCGATAATGGCAACTTCTGCGATCATTCTTATCCGGTGCGGCGTGTGTTTTCTAAGTAACGAAACAAGAAGGTTCGATCCTACGCATACGAAGATAAGAGCGACACCCATAACCAGCGAGTTCATAAGCTTATTAGTTACAGCAAGCGCAGAACAGATGCCGAGAACCTGTATTGCCAGGGGGTTATTGGTCCATGCACCCTCTTTCATGGTTGTCAGCCCCTTACCGCCGCACAGGCCTTTGCAACTATTACAGCCGTCTGCCATTATTCGGTCTCCACAATTATCATCTAATCTTTACAATAACTAAGCGTCCGCTATTACTTCAGCGCCTGCCATTATTCAGTATCTACTATTTTGACTACTGCTTCGTTGATCATCTCCTGAACCTTATCACAAGTCATCGTTGCTCCGGAGATCACATCAACACCATTGACATCATTCCCGGCACCTGCCTTGATCGATATGCCCGGCTGTCCCAATTCATTTATGATGGATTTGCCAGAGAATAAAGTTGTGAAAGATTCCGTACTTATCTCACCACCAAGACCGGGTGTCTCTTCCTGTTGGTAGAAAGTTACGCCCTTGATGGTTCTCATGTCCGGCTCAAGTGCCAGGAAACCCTTGATCGGTCCCCAAAGCCCCTGTCCTTCAAAAGGTAGTGCGACTGCTATAACTTTTCCGCCGGCTAGTGCATATTCATATAGTGTTACGTCGCCGCTTTTCTTTTCTTTTACATTTTCTTTCGATATTGCAAGAAGACCGGCAGCATCGGTTCCTTCTTCAAAAGGAATTCCGAGAACTTTGAGGATGTTAAATGTCTCTTCTGCTTCGGCATTAGCGACTCTGTAAGGTTTTGTAAATTCTGACGCAGCGGTAAGCAGCAGTGCGCAGGCTGTGCCGAGAAGCAAAGCGTATATAAGTGTGTAAGCGTTACCCTTCACTCTTTAGTCTCCCGATCCTGATCTTAAATACGATCTCGTCCAATATCGGTGCTATGATGTTTCCAAGCAGTATTGCGAACATCACACCTTCTACATAACCTGTAAAGTTTCTTATCAGCATCGTTACGACGCCGATCATTATTCCATAAATCCATTTTCCTGCGTTTGTGATCGGGCTTGACACCGGATCGGTCGCCATAAAGAACGCTCCGAATAAAAGCCCTCCGGCACACATGTGCCACATCGGCGGAGCGAATCTGGTAGTGTCCGTGTTGTAGATAACGGCGGCGGTTACGAAAGCAGCAGCAAGTATGCTTACAACCGTGCGCCAGTTTGCAATACGCGTAAGCAGCAAAAACACGCCGCCAAGGATTATTGCGATAGCACTTGTCTCTGAAATGCTGCCCGAGGTGTTTCCTATCAGCATGTCGACAGTGTTGACCATTTCTCCCTGCTTAGCAAGGACCAGAGGTGTTGCAGTGCTGATTGCATCATGAGCTGCTGCGTTACCAGCGTGGATGTATTCCAGCATTCTTCCGGGTATCTCGGTTCCTGCTGTTGTGAAGTTACCGCTCATTGCTTTGGGATATGCAAGCGCCAGGAAACATCTCCCGACGATCGCGGGGTTAAATACGTTCCTGCCAGTCCCGCCGAAAAGCTCTTTGCCAATTAAAACCCCAAAAATAACACCAATAGCAAGTATCGGTAAAGGCAGCGTTGGAGGCAATATCATCGGGAACAGCATTCCCGTAACAAGAAACCCTTCTGCGATAGGTTCTTTGCGAACGCACGCGAAAAGAACTTCCACCATTCCGCCTGCGGCGTATGAAACAATTATCATTGCGATAAGGCGTGCCCCGAAGAAGTAGTACGACATTGCAAGTGCCGGTACAAGAGCGATTATGACCATCGTCATGAATCTCTTAACATCAAGCGGATCGCGTGCAAATGGCGCCAGTTGAGTTGTAGTTGACGGCGCGAAGCAGAAGTTTTCCATCGCTTCGTACAGCGGCAAAAAAGTTTTAAACTTTCCGCCTTCTTCGAAGTTAGGTTTAACCGATTTAAATATCTTTAGCACAAACTTCACTATTCGTTCTCCTGAGCCTCTTGTTCGGCTTTTTCGCGTCTGGCTTCCTCAGCCATACGTCTTTTTTCCTGCTTGATCTCATCGAGTCGCGTTTCCTCTTTTTCCCTTTCGATCTGATCCTGTGCCAGGGCGAACTGTTCTCTAAGCTCGATCTTGGAAGGACATACATACGAGCAAAGCCCGCATTTAACACAAAGGTCCACCCTTGCGTCGATGGCTTCTTCGATGAGATCGGCATACAGATATTTATGCAACAGATGCGGCATGATACCTGCGGGGCAAACTTCTTCGCAGAAGTTACAATCCACACACGGTCGCTCTTCACCAAATATAGCCGTCGTAAGTCGCTCTTTGAATTTAACTCTAAGTGCCGACAAGAAGCACGGTGCATAGCTTTTTCTGCCAAAACCGGGACGTACAAAACCGAGGAACTCTCTTTCGGTATGCTCTGTCATCAGTGTAAGCCCCCTGCATTCCGAACTTATTCCAAGGGCCTGGTCGCCTGCGGTTTTACCGGTGAGCATTCCGCCGTCTATAACTCTTACGTTTTCGCCGGCAGCATATCTTTCAACGATCGAGTTTATCGGATAACCTGTCATTACTTTGATGTGGATCGGGTTCTTAGCTTCCGGACCTCCGACAGATACGATCCTGACCAGCGACGGATGCGCTATAGTCAGCGCTCGATCTACAGCAAGAACACCTTCTGTCTTTAGGCACCAGACAGGACCATCGGCGTTTTTAAGACCAAGGCCTCTTGCCAGGATACCGAAGTTGTCGTTAGGATACTTTAGCGGTACTTCAATGATCTTGACCCATGCATAACCTCGGACATGCTCTTTTACCCTTGACGAGAAGGTTGACTTTACCTTCGGCATTATCAGGTATATTGGCTGATACTCAAGGAAGGACTGTAAATGTTCCAACCCGCGTGTAAACTTGAGCAATCTGTTTTGCAACTGAATATCGCCTCGTGCGACAAACGGCTCAAGGCTGATCGTCGATACGATTATCGCCTGCGGTGTTCCCTTTGGATCGGGAACCTTGCCGTCATACGCATCGGAAACGAATTCCCATGAACCGAGAGATACCATCTTGTCTCTGTTTGCGGTAGATGCTCCGGCTTCGTGTTCGATATGCGGAAGGCTCGCCTGGCTTGTCTTTGGCTGTTTGTCGTACCTTGTTATGTCTTCAAGGACGATATGGCCCTGGGCAGCGTTTAGTCTTGCTTTTCCTGTTCTCGGAGCCAAAAGAGGGATAGAATAATTGCCCGGGTCCGTTGCAAGCGTATCGCCCATATTGACCTGTTGGCCGTCTTCGACGCAAATATCGCTAAAGTTAAAGCGATCTGTCCGCAAAGGGAGATAAAGAACCTTTGGTTCCAGCATGACATCGACTGAATGGCCCGGCCTGCCCTGCAATAATACGTTATATCCGCCTTTAAATTTCATTTTACTTTCTAATACTTTCTCTAGTTAATTTTCAGCAAAGTGGTTCTATTTGATTCAAAACCCCCGCCAAAGTTGTCGAAATTCAGGAAAACGCGATAATAACAGCAACGCCGCTTAAAGTCTTCCGGTATCGACCATTGGTAAATATTATACAATTTTTTCAAGTCTTCATATAAATGCTTCGACTAATCTATCAGACCTCTAATATCATGTCAAACAGAAAGCAGAGACTGGTTTATTTTGACTTTTTTTCTGCGTTAGTTTTGAATCTTGCGTCCAGTTTAAATAGTTTCAGCACCGGCAGATTTAAAACATCACTTTCGTTTAGGCCCCGTTTAACACGGATTTCTTCCAAAATTTGGGCGATTCTGGCGTCATTTACCGCAATAAGTGTGAACCAGATGTTATATTCATTATCCCTTTGGTAGCTGTGAGTTACCTCATGGTAGCTGCCGATCAGGTCGGCGGCCTGGTCAACAACGGCGTTTTCGACCCTTACAGCCGCTAATGTGCTCGAATATCCCAGCTTTTGGGAGTCAAGACTTGCTCCAATGCGTCTTATCACGCCTGAATCCATCATCTTGTTGATCCGTTCCCAAAGTTCATCAACCGTTAGGCCAAGTTTTTCAGCCAGAATATCATAAGGCTTGGCGCAGATCGGGAATTCGTTTTGAAGTACCGATAGTATGCTTTTGTCCGTTTTATCCATTTTAGCCGAAGTTTTTTGTTAAAGGCATTTCGCTGCCGGCTCGTTGCCCGTCAGTCTGCCACCTGTTTAGAGCGACATCATTGTTAAAATGATGCTACTACAAATCAATTTAAGTTGACCAAAGACAAAAAGATTATAAACTATTATTGTTACAAATAAAAGCCTCTGGCCGAGGCCGTTTTGTCAATTTAACAGGAGCTTTTCGCAAATGTCAAAAGGAAAAGTCTATCTCGTAGGCGCAGGACCCGGTGATATCGAGCTTATCACCTTAAAAGGTTTTCGTTTGCTGGGCAAGGCCGACGTTATATTTTACGACCATTTAAGCTCCGCTCAGCTTTTGGAATTCGCAAAGCCCGACGCCGAGACGATCTCTGTCGGTAAGTTCGCCAGCAAGCACACGTTACCGCAGGGTGAGATCAATAAGCGGCTTGTTGACAAAGCCAAAGACGGAAATGTAGTCGTACGGCTAAAAGGCGGCGACTGTTATTTATTCGGGAGGGGCGGGGAAGAAGCTGAAGCCTGCCTCGAAGCCGATGTTGAGTTTGAG
Source organism: Planctomycetota bacterium (assembly GCA_023143375.1). Lineage (GTDB taxonomy): Bacteria > Planctomycetota > Phycisphaerae > Sedimentisphaerales > Anaerohalosphaeraceae > JAFGKL01. The sequence continues at coordinate 8,206 of JAGLHQ010000194.1, read as the reverse complement.
GTCGTACCCGGGATAACAAGCGCCCTGGCTGTTCCGTGTTATGCCGGCATCCCACCAACACATCGCGATTGCACATCGAACATCGCCATCGTCACCGGCCATCGCAAAGCAGGCGATACCAGACCGATAGATATTCCAAAAGCAGGAACGGTTGTGTTCCTTATGTCCGTCGGAAACATTCAAAACATCGTCGAGTCCTTATTACGCGAAGGCTGGTCGAAAGATGCCTTGATCGCCGCCGTTGAGCGCGGGACCTGTTACGACCAACGAGTCGTAAAGGGCAACCTCGGTAATTTCATCGAAGTTGCAGAAAAGGCGAAGCTGAGAAAACCCGCGATCTTTATCGTCGGTAAAGTTGTCGAGATGCAGGAAAAACTCGACTGGTTCGGCAAGAAGCCAAACGTCCTTGTCCTCGGCAATCATCCCGAAAGGTACAAACATCTCGGCAACATCGTCCACCGCAGAATAATCGAGTGCGCGGGCGCTGACGATTTCTCACAAGTCGATGAGGTTGTAGAAAGAATCGCCGATTTCGACTGGATCATATTTACCAGCGTAAACGGTGCGAAAAATTTGTTCCCAAGACTTGCTAAAAAGGGTCTCGATGCAAGAAGCCTTGCAAATGTTAAGATCGCCGCCATCGGGTCTACGACCGCAGCAAAACTTTCAGAGTACGGCATCATCCCAGATATGGTTGCTGTTACCGAATCCAGTGCAGGCCTCCTTGAAGAGTTTGCAAAGATCGATGTTAGCGGCAAGAAAATTTTTCTGCCCCAGGCTGAGGTTTCTTCAAAAGAATTGCCCGACGGTCTGGTTGCTATGGGCGTCGAGATCGAAAAAACTGTTGTCTATAAAACCGTCGACATCGAACCTGCTCCGGTAGACTTCGATTATATCGACGCTATTCTGTTTACAAGCGGTTCGACTGTTCGTGCATTTTTAAAACACTTCAAGGAAGTTCCCGCAGGCATAAAGGTCTACGGGCTTGGCGCTCCTACACTTGCGGTTGCAAACGAATACGGAATCGACGGCGAACCGATGCCCAAGGATCCTAACGCTTAAAAGGAAATGATATGAGAACGCAAAAGAACGCAAGATCGTTCAGTAACGCATGCAAAGTCATCCCCGGCGGGGTAAACTCTCCCGTGCGTGCATTCAAATCCGTAGGCGCTGCGCCTATCTTTATCGACAGGGCAAAAGGCGTGTACCTCTACGATGTCGACGGCAATCGCTATATCGACTATTGCCTTTCATGGGGGCCGATGATCCTGGGCCATGCCAACAATGTGATCCTTGCCGATGTAAAAAAAGCAATCTCCAGGGGCAGCAGCTACGGCATCCCTACGACCGTCGAAACGGATCTTGCAAAGATGATCGTCGATGCGATCGAGTCTGTCCAGAAGGTTCGCCTCGTCAGCTCCGGCACAGAAGCTGTCATGACAGCCGTTCGTCTCGCACGCGGAACCACGGGCAGAGATAAGATAATCAAATTCATCGGCGGCTATCACGGCCATGTCGATCACATGCTCGTCAGCGCCGGCTCCGGCGCTCTTACTCTGGGCGCACCTTCAAGCCCGGGCGTGCCGAAAGATTTTGCAAAACACACGATACTTGCAAACTACAATGATATTGACAATGTTAAGAAATTGTTTGAAAAATATTCCGACCAGATCGCAGCAGTTATTATAGAACCCGTCGCAGGCAACATGGGCGTAATACCTGCGAAGAAAAGTTTCCTTAAAAGTCTAAGAACACTTTGCAATAAGAACAAGAGCCTGCTGATCTTTGACGAAGTTATCACCGGATTCCGCGTTGATTACGGGGGCGTCCAGAAAAAGATCGGCGTAAAAGCCGACCTTACATGCCTCGGTAAGATAATCGGCGGGGGTTTCCCGATAGGTGCTGTCGGCGGCAAGGCTTCTATCATGAACAACCTTTCACCGCAGGGCAGCGTCTATCAGGCAGGCACACTTTCGGGTAACCCGGTTTGCGTCACAGCCGGTATCGCAACTTTAAGGGCTTTAAGATCGCAAAAGCCTTACGCGGCACTGGAACGAAGAACCAAAAAGTTCTGCAAACAGATCAGTGAAGTTCTGGATGAAAAGGGAGTCGCTCACACTATTAATCAGGTAGGTTCGATGTTTACGGTTTTCTTTACCGATAGCGATGTTACGGATTTTGACTCTGCTTTTACTTCTAACACGAAGATGTATGCGAAATATTTCCAGCAGATGCTGAAGGCCGATATCTATCTGCCCCCGTCGCAGTTCGAGGCCAATTTCCTATCGACAAAGCACACGGATGCTCACCTGAAGAAAACGATAGAAGCTTTGAGAAGCATCAAACTGTAAAAATCGAACAGAGCCCTACTCCGGCATCTCGAATATTTCGTTACATTCTTTCATTTCTGCGATCTTTGCCTCGTCAATCCCGATCTCTTCGTCGGTAAGATAACATCCGGGATCAGGTGCCCATGGATCGTTGAAGTAAAGGTCGGCTCTTACCCGAAGGCTTCCGCCGCACGCGTCGAAGAACTTGCAGAGACGACATCTGCCCTTGACATACCCCCTGCGGTTCCTTAGCCCCTTAAGCAGCGGCTCTTGGTTGTTGCTCCATATCTCGCTGAATTTCTTCTCGTGGATATCGCCAAGATCGTAATGCCCCCAGAACTGGTTGGCGTGAACCTTGCCGTTGAAATCAATACAACCGATGCCAACACCGCTGGAGTTCATCCCGCCGCCGTTCCAGGTTAGCAACTCCCAAACTTCTTTTGCACGTTTTGGGTCTTCCTTCAGCAGTTTAAGATAAAGATAGACACCGTCTGCATGGTTATCCACCGTCAGGATGTCTGTCGTCTTGCCCGCATCTCTAAACGCTTTTGTCCTTGCCATTATCCTTTCGATAACATCTCTGCTTTGGGTGTGAGTAAGGTCATCGTCGCTGAACATTCCTTCGCCTCTTCCGCTTGGAACCAGATGATAGAAGCACGCTCTTTCGATACCGTTGGCATCGAAGAAGTCGAACAGCCGATCGACATCCATCGCATTTTTTTTCGTCAGCGTTAATCTTAGCCCAATACGAACACCCGCAGCCTGGCATGCCTTGATCCCGCGTACCGCACGCTCGAAAGCGCCGTCAACGCCCCTGAACTTATCGTTGATCTCGCCGATACCGTCAAGGCTGATGCCAACGTATGAAACGCCGATGTGCTTGATCTTTTTGGCCTCTTCGTCCTTTATCAGCGTTCCGTTAGTTGATATGACAACACGCAACCCCTTGTCCGCTGCATACTGCATCAACTCAAAAAGGTCCGGGCGCATCAAGGGTTCACCGCCCGAGAACAATACCGAAGGTACACCGTAATCTGCCAGATCGTCCAGCACTGCCTTAGCCTCCCCTGTCGTTGCGTCGTTACACTCCTTGGCAACGCCACTGTCGTTATAACAGTGTACGCATTTAAGATTGCATTCCCTGGTGATGTTCCACACAACGATAGGACGTCTTTCAGACGCCTTCTTCGGAATCACTTCGCCTTCTCTTTCGCCGCCCTCTTTTTTACCATACCTCAACCAGTCGCCCGGCGTGATCTGATCGCAATAGAGTTTTGTAATGTTGATCATAATTTTTCTTTTAAGTTATCGAAACTTATTAATTTACAAGTTTAGTTTTCAGCTTTCATTTTTTTTGGAATGTATTCGCAGAACGGTTCCTCTGCCATGTAGTTACCTGTCGCCGCATAAGCTCTCGCTCTGCATCCGCCGCACACTTCCTTATACCCACACACTCCGCACTTACCTTCAAGCTTGCCAGTATCCCGCATCTTTGCCAGGTCCTCGCTTTGGCACCAAATTTCCTCGATGGTTTGGGTGGTTACGTTACCGCAGTTGATGGGCAAATACCCGCATGGGAACACGTCTCCCTGATGACCTACGAAGATAACTCCAAGCCCCGCAAGGCATCCCTTGGTTGTTTTGGCAACACCACCCGGATGGCCGCTCATCGCAGGGTGTCCCGATCTCGGCATAGGCTTGCTTCGTTTTTCTGCCAGGCCGCTTTCCCGTATAACCCTCTCGTAATGCGGTCCGCATGTCACCTTTACCTGTATTTGGCCCTGTGCGTCAAGGTCTGCGATCTTGAGCATCATCTTTTCGTATTCGGCAGCACTTAGCATGTCATCTTCTTTGAACTGCCGGCCGCATCCGACGGGAACGAGCATAAATATATGCAGCGCCACCGAACCAAGCGATTTTGCAAGCTCGTAAATTTCTTCCAGTTGATCGGCGTTATATTTTGTCATCGTAACATTGATCTGGAAAGGAACTTCGTTGTCTCTAAGGTTGTTAATCCCTTGTGTCGCCGCCTCGAACGACCCTTGCTGTTGCCTAAGCTTGTTATGCACCTCGCTCGTTGCTCCGTCAAGGCTTATCGATACACGTTGAAGGCCGCTTTGTTTTACTTTCTTTGCGACCTTTTCGTCGATCAGCGTTCCATTGGTCGCAAGCGCAAGTATAAGCCCCTTTCTTCCTGCATATTCTATCACCTCAAACAGGTCGCCCCTGCAAAGCGGTTCGCCGCCGGAAAATACCAGTATCGGCATAAACCCCTGCTTTCGCCCCACATCTGCCAACTGATCGATCATCGCTTTGGACTGCTCGGTTGACATGTCGGTTATCACCTGCTCATCGTCTTCGACCCTTCTACAGTGAGCGCATGAAAGGTTGCATTTGATCGTCGTCTCCCAGAACAAAAGTCTGAGCATCTGTTTGTCTGCATCGGGTTTCATTATTATCGATCTTTTTTTTCAATGCTTTCGGATATTATTTCTCTGGCTTGTCTTGCGATATTATCCGCAAGCTGTTTTGCTTCGTCGACACTATGGTTTTTAGCTACCGAGTTAATATTTTTTATCACGCAATGCAGCAGCTTATTAACAATGCGCGACACTGTCTGTTCCATCACCTCTTTACAGCAAGCATCTTCTCCTTCACCTGCGAAAAACCTTTCCATTTCGTTACGTCTGATCCTGTCGAAATCCCCCTTGATCTGACCGATCAGCGGGCCGATGTCCCGCATCTCGAACCAGTCCATAAACTCGTCGCTCTGCTGACAGATGATCTCCACTGCATTTTCAACATCGTCTTCTCTGAACTTCATGTTTTCCTGTACCACCTGTGCAAGATCGTCAACGCTGTAAAGATAAACATTCTCAAGATCGTTTATCGCCGGATCAAAACTCCTTGGCACTGCGATATCCACTATCAGCAGTGTCTTGCCTTTTCGCTCGTGCATTATCTTTTCAAACCGGCTCTTATCGAACAAGTATCCCTGTGTCGCCGTCGCAGATCCGACTACGATGTTTGCCTGGCAAAGGTTCTCGTCCATGTTTTCCCATGTATCCGAGGCTACCCCATGTTTTTCGGCAACTGTTTTTCCCCGGTGTTCGGACCGGTTTATCAGCGTTATGTTTTCGCATTTTATATGCAGGAAGTGTTCTACCAGCAGCTCTCCCATTTCTCCGGAACCGATAACTTTCACCTCAGCAGCCTTGATGTCTTCAAAAAGCTGGCATGAAAGCTCAACCGCAACCCCTGCAACACTTACCCGTCTGCTGTTTATCGAAGTGTTCGTGTAGATGTCCTTGCTCGTTGAGAACGCACAATGGAACAGCTTGCTCAGCACCTTGCCCGCACTGTTTATCCGGTTCGCAAGACGAAAACTTTCCTTGACCTGCGCGTTGATCTGCGATTCGCCCACCACCATGCTGTCAAGGCTTGCTGTTACCGTTAAAAGATGCCGTACCGCTTCGCTGTCATAAAGAATATACAGATACTCTTTGAATTCATTGACAGCCGTGTTTCTGCTATCTGACAAAAACTTCACCATCTCATCGGCGCCGAGTGCATCCTCGTCCTGGGTCGCACAATAAAGCTCAACGCGATTACACGTAGAAAGCAATACAAACTCACCAGCCGGGTGCTTTTCCTTAAGCTCCATAAGCGCATCTCGGGCTTGCTGTGAATCGAAAGCAAGTCGCTGGCGAACATCGACCGATGCCGTCTTATGGTTTAGCCCTGCAAGGATTATCCGCATTACTTTCCCGCCTTGATCGTAGTTGTTGTGTCATTACTGAAATCATGTGCCGATCCGCAGAATATTGTCGCACCAACAAGAGCGAACAATATCAAAAATACCGCTACCAGCGTCATCTGTGCGATCCGCTTAGCACTTAGCGATACAACTTCTTTTAAAAAAAGTATCACGGCGATAAGCGTCCACGCTACTGCTATTACAATTATCTTAGAATCCGTAAACCAGTCACCGGCACTGATCGCAAGCATCTCAGACCGAACTACCGCAACACCTATCCCGCTTACCAAGCCGAAACTCATCAACACAAAACAAGCCCTAAGTCCAAGAATGTTCATCCGCTCCAGCGTCTCTATGTTAGGCAGTCTGCCTACGACCTTATTGATCTGTTTGTGTTTAAGGCGCCACCTGCACAGCAAGAACAAAAAACTCATCGCTCCTGCAACCACTATCATAGTCCCGGATAATGTCATCGAAAGACCGTGAAAGATTATCCATGGCGTTTTTGCATGATGTTGAAGTCCGCTGGCGGGCTTTGCCACTACCGCCGAAAGCGCCGTCATCCCAAACATGATCCACGCCATCACCGACCCGAACCAAACCTGCTTGATAACGATGCTAAGGAACAGGTATGTAAGTCCAAGCACCGTCGTCAAAACAACCATGGACTCAAACAGCCCCGTAAGCGGGATCGCTCCGACAGCCAGTGCCCTAACCACCAGCAAAAGCGACTCAAGACAAATACCAAGAGCTATAAGCAATATTAATGTGCGTCTGTACCTGTCCCTGCCTCGGGACAACTGCAAAAACCCCACGATAGAGCCTAATGCAAAAACCGCAAGAACTGACAGAAATAATATTTTTTCGATTGGCGGTAATTCAAACATGTTATAACCTTAAAAAGATCGCTAAAACTAATCCGTGCCATTAACGATATAAGTAGGGGGAACTTTCTTTAACTCTTTAATCGTCCCAAGACCGCTATAATTTTTCACTCCGCATGTTTCGCTCATTCTCTCGATCGTGTTTTTAACCTCTTCTTCAGTGGATCCGTGCACCATCGTATATAAGTTGTATGGCCAGTCCTCGCTGCCTTGTCGTGCGTACGCATGAGAAACCTCTTTAAAACCCGCAAGTTGCTCGCCGACTTCCTCAAGTTGATCCTCAGGAACCTGCCACACCGTCATCATCCCCGCACTCAATCCCACTTCAAAGTGATTTACGATCGCACCGATCCGCCTGAGCTTCTTATTCTCTGCCCAGCCGTTCAAAACACCAAGGATTTCGTCGGTCGTAATCCCCGCTTCTTTCGCCATATCTTCATACGGCGTAAGGCTTTTCGGCATTCCATGCTGTATTGCCTTTACGACCTTGCGTTCAATATCGTTCATTTGTTTTCCGATTCTGATAGCCTGTCTGATTTCGTCCCTAAGGGCTTATTCAATATGGGATTATACAAAAAGAATACCAAAACGCAATAAATCTATCGCCGACGCATATCACCGGCAATTAAACGTCCATTTACGAAAAAACTTGAATTTTCGTCCATCTTTTTGTAAAAGTAACCCGTTAAACCTTTGTGGAGACCAATATTTATGAGAACTATAAGGATCGCAACAAGAGCAAGCAAACTGGCGTTAACACAATCAAACCACATCGCCTCGCGATTACGAGACTTCTCTGATAATATCGCTGTCCAGATCGTCGAAATTTCAACAAAAGGGGATCGTGACAGGTCGGAATTCCTCTACAAAGCAGGAACCATTGGTTTTTTCACCTCAGAGGTCGAAAATGCCCTCCTCGACGGTCGAGCGGACCTGGCAGTACACAGCCTAAAGGACCTTCCCACCGCAATTAGAGAGGGCCTTATAGTTGCCGCCATACCAGTTCGAGAAGATGTCGCAGATGCCCTTATCAGCAACAAGAAGTCCGATTCCATCGAAGATCTGCCCGCTGGCGCCACCATCGGCACCTCAAGCCTTCGAAGAATAGCCCAGCTAAAGCGGATTCGCCCCGACCTCGACTGTCAATCCCTCCGAGGCAACGTCGAAACACGCGTCGAAAAGGTAGAATCGGGCCAGATCGACGCTATAATAATAGCCGCAGCCGGCCTAAACCG